>NZ_JBPKBJ010000068.1:0-17720 GCF_051390655.1 Acinetobacter sp. P1(2025) | reverse complement strand
TCTAGAAAGCGATTTACACTATCATGCGAGATATTATAAGTCTCGGCAAGTTGTGTGCAGCTAATAGAGTTCGGTTCTGTCATGAGAAAGCCCATATAAATGGGTAGAGTACAAGTTGCTGTAGAAGCATGTTTAATTCGTCTGATCACAGATACTTTATAAAGTATTTTAGTACTTTTTTGAATCCGTCAATGCGTAAGTCCTAAAACAATGAACTAAATACCAAATTCGCTGTTTCGCATTCACTTATTACACAATTTTTCCCTCGTTTTATTCATGAGCTTTCCGAAGATCTGAGTGATTTAAAATTAGAAATTATTGCAGCAAACCTCAAACAAGGCATGCGCTTGCTCACAGATGGTTCTTGCGATTTCTTGATTTGTTATTGTGACCAGAAAACTTTAGCTCAAATGGATTTTTCACTTTTTCTTTTCCACAAAATCGTGAAAATGGAAATTTTGCCTGTCACCGCCCTTTATAATAACCAACCAAAATATTCATTTAATGAATTATTTCCGTTGTTATCATATAGCAAACAGGCTTATTTGAGAAAATGTGTCGATGATATTATAGAAAATCAACTAAACTATCGAATATTATATGAAACTGATAATGCAAGCGATTTAAAAGAACTCGTTTTACAAGGTTTAGGAATTGCTTGGTTACCAAAGCTTCTTGTTGAAAAAGAGATTGCAGAAAATAAACTTAAAATCGTTGAACCAATTAATTTTCACACATATCAAGACGTTTATATCATCAGAAGAAAAATCGTACTCTCCAAAAGAATAAACTATATTTGGGATTTTTTAACCTCACAAGAATTTAAATAATAATTATTAAATAAAAATGATTGTTTAATACCGATGATCTAAAATCAGATTCAACGATATTAAACAATCATTTTAGTTTATAAATTTACTTGTCATCCAATCATTTTTACTGGTTTCAAAAGTTAGGTGTTATCTGCTAAACGACTCACTGGCACAATTGAATCAACAACCACTTCCTCAACCTCATCGACTTCCTCATTGCCCACTTCAGTTCTAGCAATCACAGCTGTAGCAATACTGTTGCCTATGACATTTGTTGCAGTTCTGCCCATATCCAAAAATTGATCAACCGCAAGGATCAATAAAATTCCAGCCTCAGGCAATTTAAACATCACTAAAGTAGATGCAATCACAACAATTGAAGCCCTTGAAACACCGGCTATTCCTTTACTGGTGATCATTAACGTTAATAGAATTAAAACTTGTTGAGTAAAACTTAGATCAATATTGTAAGCTTGCGCAATAAAGAGTACTGCAAAAGACATATACATCATTGAACCATCTAGGTTAAATGAATAACCAAGTGGCAACACAAAACTGGTAATCCGTTTCGGTACACCAAACTTATTCAACGCTTCCATTGTCTTAGGATAAGCAGATTCACTACTTGCCGTAGCAAAAGCTAAAGTTGTCGGTTCACGTACAGCTTTGACCAATCTAAAAACATCTTTCTTCAAGAAAATATAACCAAAAGAAATCAGGATCATCCATAAGATCAACAGCCCCACATAGAACTGCCCGATAAAAATACTATAGTCTAAGATAAGCTTCGGACCCTGAACTGTGATTGCAGATGCAATTGCCGCGAAAACAGCGATTGGTGCAGCAGCCATGACGTAATCCGTGATACGGAACATCACACGACATAACTCATCAATAATGCGCCCAATGACGGTAGCCCCAGATTGATGTTGAACATAAGCTAAAGCCGAACCAAAAAATATCGAAAAGACTAAAATCTGAAGAATTTCATTATTCGCCATTGCCTCAGCGAAACTACGCGGGAAAATATGCGTAATAAATGTTTGAAGACTTAAGCTTGATGAACTTACACCAACATCTACAGCTTCCTTTGGTATAACGAGATTCATTCCCACACCCGGTTGGAAATAATTCGCAAGTCCCATACCTAGCAATAGTGAAATAAATGAAGCGCCAATAAACCAACTCATGGCTTTGACTGTAATCGATCCTAAAGAGGATGATTTACCCATCGAAATTAATCCTGAAACAATCGTTGCAAAGACTAATGGAGCAATAATCATCTTGATCAATCGAAGAAAGACATCCGTGACAATCTTAAAATAAGATGCAATATCCGTTGCTTGTGCTGTACTTACTGAGCTATGACATGCCCAACCAACTAATATTCCCGATATCATTGCGATGAGAATATATTTGAGCAACCTTTTTTGGTTCATAATAATTATTCCTTCCCTATCCTTCTTTACACCAATGTGATCAATACACATCAAACCTTGGTGATAATCCATGTTGACTCAGTCAAAATTTTTCAGCCATACAGCAGAACTTTCGACTCAACAATAAGCACAGGCAAGTGTCACTTTTTTCTTTTAAAAACGATAATGCAAAAATTAAATATTTCATGCAAAAAATGCATGATTTTTAAAGCAGTACAAAACATAGATAATAGTTATGCAATGCTATCAGCAAAGTTTTTTCTTGTTTTTTAGCATACAAAATTTATTTTTTATTTTAGATAACAATTCTCTTAATTTATCAAACAATCAATTTAGTATGAAATTTGCTTGGGTGAATGTATTAACATCAGTATTCTTTTTCACAAAATCTATCCACTTTAGATTCCATAAAAGATTGACTTAATAAATAGAATAGATAGTTAAAATTTTCTTATAGAAATAAAAAAGCCTCTGTATAAACAGAGGCTTTTTAAGTATTTGGCGGAAGCGGTGTCCGTCTAACAGGTATCCTATACCGTCCAACTCAATATTTTAATTTTATTATTATCAATAATTTATAAAAATACTTGTCTGATACTATTTGATGTAGTAGAGTCAAATCCATAACTTTATGTGGGTTTTAATGTGGGACAAAATGCCTATGCCAAAAAAAGCAAAAGAGCTATCGGCTTTAAGTGTATCAAAGATCAAAGAAAATGGTAGACATGCTGTCGGTGGTGTTGATGGCTTACATTTGCGTATTGTAGATGGTTCTCGTGCATGGGTACTTCGAGTTGCTGTGGGTAACAGAGTTGATGATCAAGGTAAAGTTAAAATTCATCGTAGAGATATTGGGCTAGGGTCTTTTCCAGAAGTTTCATTATCAGAAGCAAGAGAAAAAGCTCGTGAACTAAAGAAAAAAATTCGAGATGGAATTGACCCTCTCCAAGAAAAACAGGAATGCCTTAATGCTTTAAAAATACAGAAACATCGTGCTAAAACCTTTCGTGAATGTGCAGAAGTAGTTATCGCCAAAAAAACGCTTGAACTCAAAAATCAGAAGCATATCGGACAATGGTCATCAACCCTTGAAACTTATATCTATCCAACTCTAGGTGATTTAATGGTTGGGGCAATTACCAAAGTCGATATTGCAGCAGTTCTTGAACCAATCTGGATTGAAAAGAATGAAACAGCTAAGCGTATTCGTGGACGGATAGAAAGTGTTTTTGATTATGCTAAAGCAATGGGATATTTTGTGGGTGACAACCCTGCTGAATGGAAAGGCAACCTTGAACCTATACTCGGTAACTTAAAGCAAGAATCACGCCCTCACTCATCTCTGCCTTATGAACAGGTTGCTGAATTTATCCAGCACTTGAGACAGAAAAAAGGGATTTCACCTAAAGCGCTGGAATTTGCAATTTTAACTGCCTGTCGTTCTGGTGAGATTTTTGGGGCTAAATGGCAGGAAATTGATCTTAACAATAAAATCTGGATTATCCCTAAAGAGCGGATGAAAGCTGAAAAAGAACATCGTGTTCCTTTATCTCAGGAAGCAATCCATTTACTTGAGTCTATTCAGCCATACACTCAAGCAGGTGATTTTATTTTCCCTGCTCCTCGCAATGGTGGAATGCTATCTGATATGTCATTAACCACATTGATCAAGCGTATGCACGAACAAAAAATGGAAGAAAATGGCTTAGGCTATATTGATCCCAAACAAAATCGGGTGATTACTACACATGGTTTCAGATCAACATTCCGTGATTGGTCAGCAGATAAAACAGATTACCCTCGTGAAGTTTGTGAACATGTACTTGCTCATAAACTTCCAGATGATGTTGAGGCTGCATATTTACGTGGGGCTTACTTAGAAAAGAGAAAATGCTTAATGGCTGATTGGGCACAATATTGTTTCACGAATAGTTTAAATCCTTAATTAGGATTTAAACCATTAACCTATGATATTGATATTTATTTAAAATTATTCATACTTATTTAAACAGTCCTAAATTTTGAACTTTTCTCTACAAAACACATAAACACACCACCTCTTATTTGCTAAAGCTGGCAACATCGAATGGCGACTGGCTCGCTTTGGGTTGGTTGCGCCGTGGGTCAAAGACATCTAGCAAGTGAAAAATACTTATAATGCACGTACTGAAACTATAGCGTCTAAACCTTCATTTAAAAATGCTTGGAAGAAAAATCAGTTTTGTTTGATCCCCGTTGAAACCATTTTTGAGCCAAAATACATCGACGGAAAAGCCCACTGGTATGGCATTTATAGTCAAATCATTATAAAAACAATACAACTAAATCGATGAATTATTTCGAGTTTTTTTAGAATCCTGTATGGATAATAAAGTAGTTTGACTATACCGCACCGATGGTATGCCTTTTACTGTCGCAGGCATTTATGAATATGCCGTTGTGAATGGTGAAGAAATTCGGTCAATGTCGATGCTGACGATCAATGTAGACACACATCCGTTTCTAAATCAATTTCATGCACCCGAGGACGAAAAACGTTCCGTCGTTGTTATTCCCCCAAGTCGAAGAAATGCTTGGTTACACGCCACTCATGATGAAGCACCAGATTTTTTAGTAGAAATGCCAATTGATGAATATACGGCTGCACCAAAAAATGAAATGAATAATTTCCGATCAAATGCACATTAACCTACGACACTAAATGTCGCACTATTGTTTATCCACAACTTTTAAATTTGAATCCAAAACACAAAATAATTTACAGGCTCAAATCACTTCAAACACGCCCAGTAGCGTAGGAGTATCACAATGACAAAGAAGGAGTCGTGATAAGTTAAGTCCAAATCCATTTCGGTGGGATGAACTAATATTGATATAATGTAGGACTTAGGAAGTTAAAGGCAAACTATTCAACAAAGCCTTTCGATCACGCCATTGAGGAAGAAACTGATCCATATACATTACAAAACGATCATTATGATGACGCTCGATTAAATGCACCAACTCATGCGTAAGAATAAACTCCAAACATTCAACTGGTTTTTTCGCCAATTCCAAATTCAACCATATTCTTTTCGACAATGGATTGGCACTCCCCCAACGGGTTTTCATTTTACGAATACCGATAAAACTTGGTTCTACACCAATTTTAGCCAGTAAAGATGAACAGCGTAAATTAAGTTTTTCCTGTAGTTGCATTCGATAAAATGCTTCTAGTAATTTCTGTTTATTTTGGCTTGAGGTAGTTGCATGAACATACATATCAAGTCGATTGGCATGTGAAAATTCAATGCGATGCTGTCCAGATGTTACCACAACATTTAAGCGGTATTTTTTACCCCAAACATAATGGCATTCCCCACTGACCATTTCTCGAACTGATTGACGAGACTGATTAAGAAAAGTCGATTGCTGTTTCTTAATCCATGGAATACGACTAATCACCGCCATGCGTATAGCCGTATCAGACATGGTAATAGGAGCAGATACTCTTATTTTCCCATCTGGTGGCAACACACTCAAATGTAAGTTCTTAATTGCCTTACGGTGTAGCTCAATCTCAAGCTCACCAATATGTAGCCATTGCATTACCAATATTCTCTTTGCGCTTTGACAAGCTCCATGACACTTTGCATATCAAGATCATAGCCTTTTGTGTCTTGCTGTATTGCAAATGCAATTTCACGTTCTTTAAATTTATCCCCTACCCAATCTGCCTTTTTAGTATAGCGAATAACACTGTCAATCTTCGTGGCTAGTACCTCATCCTTGCCAAAATTATCATATAACGCTCGTTTAGCATTACTATCCATAGAGCTAGGATAATGCGCCGTACTTTGTTCAGGACGAATAATTTTACTAGATAGATCACGGATACGTTTTAAATATTCTTGATATTCAATGGCTTTTTGACGACGTAATTCTATCAACTCATCCAACAAAACTGACATTTGTTCGTAGTATTTTGGATTCACGGGGTTTTCATCAATAATTGTTTTACGAACATTATTTTCGATAGTTTCTGCCATCGCTTGTTCGTCATTGCGAATATCTTTAGGCAAGGCATCCAACGCATCTGTACCTTTTTCCACAATCAGTTCTATCAAGCCTAATTCTTCAAAGTCCATCAATACTTCGCTGTCTTCAGCACGAATATACATATCGAGTAGATGGCGCATAGCAGGCTCAAAGCGTTTCATATCAAGTAAATCGCCGCTAGCAATTTTAACTTCATCACGCACTTTTTCAAAATGTATGACTTCGGCTCGAATAGTTGCAATTTGCGCTTCATTATAGCCAGCCTCTTGCATTTCATTGGCAATATTTGCAAAAGCACGAATGAGCTTCACCACATTTTGATAAAGCGCTAAACGAAGGGCTTCTTTTTCAGTGAGCTGATCTTGATTATGCCCTGATTCACCACAAAAATAATGAATATAGTCTTGAGTGTTTCGAGGAGCTTTAACAGGTTCACACAATGCCTTAACCATTTCTAAAGCAGTATCTAAATCTAATTTAGCCTGCTGTAAACGGTCTTTTAATAATCCTGCAACATCGTCTTTATCATAACCATCAAAAGCCTCCTGAGTATAATCAGAAATAGCTTGGTCTATAGATTTAAATAGGTCTTTATAATCGACAATATAACCATATTCTTTATCATCACCGTCCAAGCGATTGACCCGACAAATCGCTTGGAATAAATTGTGATCTGCCATTTGTTTATCAATATATAAATAGCTTGCTGATGGCGCATCAAAACCTGTTAAAAGCTTATCCACTACAATCAACAATTTCATCTGTGAAGGTTCGTCTATAAAACGTTTTTTAACAGAAGTCTCAAACTCTTCGACAATGCTTGCTGCTGCTTCTTCCGTTTTCTCGAAATAATCCGCTAGCATTTTGCGGTAAATATTATATTTAAATAGTTTTTCGGTGAGTCCTTCGCCTGTTTCTTCACCTTTGATACTGGCAGGGGTCGGCTGAAAACTGGTCACAATCGCAACTTTACCAGCCAAATCAGTCTGGTTAAACATTTCGTAAGCCTTACATGCCTGATAGACACTGGAACAAACCAATATGGCATTACCATGCCCATCCATCAAACGTGGCTTTGTCTCCATATCCAGTAAAATATCATTTACGATTTGCTGTAAACGAGATTTACTTGATAAGACTTTTTGCATTGTTCCCCATTTCTTTTTAAGTTGGGTTTTTGCTAGGCGTGACAACCCACGAGTCTTTACTTCAAACCATTCATCAATTTTTTTCTGTGAACTAATATTTTGGTCAATATCTCGTGCTTCATAACGCAAATCAAGGACGACCCCATCGGCAACCGCTTCATCAAATTTATAGGTATGAATATAAGAACCGAATACCTCTATTGATTTCTGTTTATCCTTTTTCATCAAAGGTGTACCCGTAAAACCAATGAACATGGCTTCAGGTAAAATCGCTTTCATTGCCTCGTGTAATTTACCTGATTGGGTACGATGGCATTCATCAACAAAAACAAATACATTACCTTTAGCTTTAAACTCTTTAGGCATGGATTGTTTAAGCTGTTCAATAAATTCATTCGTTGCAGCATCATCGTCTGCATCTGAAGAACGACCAAATTTATGCACCAATGAACACATAAGCCAAGGGGCTGGCTGATTCAGTGTTGCAACCAAATCCGCACCACTTTTTGTACGATAAATTTCTTCTTCTACACCAGTAAAGACTTTCTCAATTTGCTCATCCAACTCAGTTCGATCTGTGACAATAAGTACACGGCTATCACTGACATTTTCTCGTATCCATTTAGCTAACCACACCATTGTCAGACTTTTACCTGATCCTTGTGTATGCCAAATAATACCACCCTCTCGTTTGGCAATACGTTGCTTTGCAGCTTCAATACCGAAAAACTGATTATGTCGGCAAGTTTTTTTCACGCCCGCATCAAAGACTATAAAATCATGAATGATTTGCAAAAACCGTTGTTTATTACACATTCTACCTAAATGATAATCAAGTTTATGTCCCTCTATGTGATGAGGTTCTTCTTTCCATTCCAGATAATACTTTTCAGGTGTTTCAATCATGCCATAGCGCAATCCTTGCGTGTCATTACCTGCCATCACCAGTTGTATTGTGCTAAAAAAATTACGGATAAAATCTTTTTTTTGATTATCTAAATTTTGTCGAATCCCTTCAGACACATCCACCAATGAACGTTTCAGCTCTAATACACCCAAAGCAATACCATTTACATACAGGACAATATCGGGACGTTTTTTATTTTCACCTTTAATAGAAACTTCTTCAGCAATTGCAAAATCATTTGCTTCAGGATGATGCCAATCAATGAGCCAAACGGTTTGATTTAGTTCACCAGCACCTTCTTTATCTTTAACCCCATAACGCAATAAACGATATACATCTTTATTGGCATAATAAAGTTTTTTGCCCTCACCCAATGCAGTTGCAGTATCGAGTTGGCGCATGGTTCTGTTAATCAAGGCATCACTAATACCACGTTTTTTAAGCCAAGCAATTAAAATATCGTGTTCAATATTTTTATTATCATTTCTATCATGCCAATCGCCTAAATAACGATAGCCTAATTGTTGCTGAAAAAAATGCACCACTCGATTTTGGGTAATGCGTTCACGCTGACCGACTTGGCTCATTTTTTATCCTTATCTAGCGATACAAAACTGTTTTTAAATAATCTTCTGTAAGCTCAAATTCAGGTTCTTTACCTGTTAATGCTTTGGTCAAAGGTACAATTTTTGTTCTTACGCCCATACCACGATAATCAACATAACCATAATCACGCAAGACCTCCATCACAATGGTATTACGAGGCGAACGCTGACCTGCTTTCATTTTTTCTACAGTCATTGAATTGGGTAATGTACCTGGGCTAATAATTTCAAGCCGATTTGAATAAGCAGAAACCTCAATTTCTACAAAACGTGTCCAATCACGGTGAGCCAAAGCATTAATCAATGCTTCACGTACAGCTTCAAGAGGATAAAACCACTGTGTTTCTCGTCTTAACTCTATATTTACTTCAGCCGATTGTTGTGAAATAAATGGCGTCATGGCTTGCATAAAACGCTCAATAATGCCCCCATCGATCAAACGCTTATCTCCATTGTCCATATCCCAGCGACCAACCATTGCACCATCAAGAATTTCATCCAAAGCCGTTTGATAATCTTTATCATCACCATAGAATGCCATTACTCTTAAACCAGCTTGCTTTAAATAGCGTCGTGGATTTTTACCAAATAAAATCAAACCTGCAATCGTGCAGCAAATATTTCCAGCAGCTTCGGTCAGAAAACCCAATCCAAGTAATCTGGCTTGCCATGCCTCTGTTGATTGTGGGACATCAGGATCACGCAAAATATCTCGAATATAATTCATCAATCGAGCATCATCTAAACAACTCATATCAGTACGGGGTACAGGCATTACTTCTGTATGTAACATACCACCCAGTTCAAACAGACGCATTTGCTGTTCTCGAGTTGCTAAGCGTGAGGTTGTTCCAACACGGATATAAATTTCTTCTTTACCACTATGTCGCAATACATAAGGCTTAGAAATACCAATCGGAAAACTCACGACAGCAACTGTTTTACCATCTTCAAGTTTTACCTCTTCGTAAAAAGGTAAAATCATCGGGTGAATTTTACTTTGAAAAACATTCATCACCCATTCTTCAAGGTCTGGTCTTTGTATCCCACTAATTGTGCCATCATCTTCAACACCAAACAGCACTCGCCCACCTTGAAAGTTGGCCATGGCAACCACTTCTTTGGCAAATTGTTCTGGGCGAATATCATCACGTTTAAATTCAATGCCTGAGTTTTCACCGTTGGCAATGATTTCCAATAATTCTGTTTTTAGCATGATCTACTTCTCAGCCCTAAGTAATCTAATAAAACATGACTCTGCCTGAAACTTTATATCACCCCAAGGCATCATTCTTTGCTTAGGATAAGACATATATAGCCAACGTCGAGCTCGTGTTACTGCCACAAAAGCGTTGTTCTTCTCTTCTTCTAACTCTTTAGCTGTCTTAGCCCGATAGTCAGGAAATACTCCCTCACACATACCAATTAAAAATACAATGTCTTTCTCTAATCCTTTCATGGTATGTACCGTACTTAAAGTTAGACCGCCATCAATATCATGATCTGAAAGTTGACCGAGAGCCAAGGCATTTCTAAATGCCGTCAATGAATCCCCCAAGCCCTTTCTTTTAAATTTAGTCCATGCACAACTAAACTCATTCAACTCATCAAGGCTCGATTTAACTTCTTCTATTTCGTCACTAAGTGCACTTTGTTGATTTTCTACTGAAGACTTTAAAGCAATATCAAGCTCTTTTATAAATTTAGGTATATTAGGATTTTCAATATCCAAGCCATCAATTGTTAAGAGTAGTTTTGCCAATAATGCACTGCTTTCCCCCTCAATAGATTCATCAACCTGAACTGCCATATTTGATAAGACATCTACGTCCCAATTCTCAGGTTCTACAATACCTAATACTTGACATAACTTTTTACCGTTCACCCAATCTTTAGGATTTAATTTAATTCGGATAGCACAATCCAGTACCTTACCAAAAGTTGTTGATGGTTCAAGTTGTCTCTCACCTTTTCTTAATGAATAAGGTATTCCCTTGTCTTTAAGAATTGCTTCTAATTTGTGAAAGACAAATCTATTCCGCGCAATCACCACCATTTTATTTAAGGATATTTCTCCCTCAATTTCAGCATGACTTTTTAAATCCAAGAGTTTCCTAATCTCATCAACAACGGCATTTGCTTCTGCTTCTTCTGTATCAAAATCTTTAATTTGCACATTACCATCTAAAGCATACTCACCCCCAGTTTGAGAGTTTGGTCTTAATTTATTTGCTGCTCCAATAACAGCTTTAGTACTTCGATAGTTTTCTTTTAGCTCAAATTGTTGAGGATAAAAATCATGGATAAATTCCTCATTGAGATATCGATCTGATGACCCATTGAATCCATAAATCATTTGGTTAGGATCACCTACCATCAGAACACTTTTTATCACATCACCGCACAATACTTTTATAAACTCATATTGAGTCTTATTTAGATCTTGAGCTTCATCTACGCATATATGCTTGTATTTGGAACGATATATTTTTGCGATCCATTCATGTGTCAATAATATTTTGTGTGCATATATCAATATATCATCATAATCAATGCCACCGCTATTGAGCAATGACTGTTGATAATCCTGAAATTTTTTCCAAATATTATTATTAGGATAGACTGAGGATATACCAGATTCTGTCAGCAATTCCCGTTTGATTTTTGAAAAAATATCCATATATGTTTGAAGTTTTTTTTCTCTGCTTTTCAACTCTTTTGAATCAGAAATATCTAAATACTTATCAACCTCGATTCCATCATCCCGTAGAGATTGCAAAAAGACTTCCATTCTATCCCGATCTCTATCATAAATATGTAAATCCGTTGGTAATCCAATGGTATGACCATATTTTTCTAAAATACGTTGGGCAACTGAATGAGTTGTAGCAATCCATGCTCTATCTTGTATGTGTTCACAATGAGCCAAACGAGTGTTCATTTCCTCAGCCGCTTTATTGGTAAACGTTAAAGCAATAACACCCTCTTTTTTTGTCGTTTCCAAAATATAACGGATTCGCTCAGTCAAAACTCGAGTTTTACCTGAGCCTGCCGATGCAAGGACTTGAATAGCCCCACCAATAGGTGCTTCAACAATCTGACGCTGAGCTTGGGAAAGATTCATATCAGACTCCAGATTCAATTTCTTTAAAAAGATCAATAATCTTTTGTGGGAACGACTCTTTTGGTAACTTAATCAAATTTCCTGTAATTGCTTTGGCATACTGCGGCTTCTTTGAGTCAATAATCTCAAGGATAGCCCGTTTTCTTCCATCTTCCCCACTAAAGTCTCGTAATTCAGATTCAAAAATAGGTTGATTACAAGTTATACATGCAGGTTTATTTGATTTTGTTGGTTTTAATGGTGTTCCATTTCTTTTCTGAACCCAATCATCAATTGCTCCCATTCCTGCAACTTCATGAATAGTCTGCTCAATTAAGTCTTTAAAACCTTGACTAAGTAAGTAACCCTCAAAATCTGTTCTATTTAAAATGAATATATTAGGCGTATTTTCAACATCAGTAGTACCAAATATCATCTCATAATTTTTTTTCAGCCCTTTAATCGTTTCTACCTCACCGTCACTAAATACAAATAATGGAATATTGAAATCTTTTGCCAAAATGAAAAATGGGCGATATTTCGCACCCGAGCCATTCACACCAACAAAGTTAATCCCGAGTGCGAATGGATGCTGTCCAGTATATGCTTCAAATAATTCAGGCAAAGCTTGCTCTTCAGTTTCTCCCTCTGACAACACGATGGCTTTAGAAAATAAAAGTTCACCACGAGAATGGACAACCTCTCTTTTTAGTTTTCTTAAATCATCATCTTCAAAGTTATCTCTGAGTTGATATACTTCAACTGAATTGCCAGTTTTTCTTAATGACCTAATTTCATGTAATTCTGCCAAACCAGCGATATAAGGTGAATGCGTGCTGATAATCACTTGACCCGTTGTATCAATCAACTGCTTATATAAAGTCCGCTGTGCATTGGGGTGTAAATGTGCTTCGGGTTCTTCTGCTGCCAAGATCGGAAAGAATGGCTCTACCTCGTCCTCATGCTTTTTTACCATTAATTCGGTAAATGCTTTTACTGTTAGCATCGAAGCCCAGCTACGAGTTCCCATGCCATGATATTCCATTGAAAAAGAATCTTTATCAGACTCTCCAAAATGCACACTAAAGCGTTTAGAAAGATCACGTATTTTCTTTGGAAAAGGAGTCAATTCTGTTTGACCAGAACCTGCAAATGATTGATTAAGTTTATCGAGATGCGTTTTCAAACTATTGAGATGGTCACTTTTCGTAATAGCTTCTTGATTAACTTTTGCAACCATACGCTCTAATTCAGCTACATCATCTTCTTTGTATTCTACGCTAGATAATACACGACCAATAAAAGAAGTCTTTTCCTTTAGCTCATTATGTATATCTCGCTGGGCATCAATCGAAATAAAAGGTGTCGCTTCCAACCTTTTAGTTAATCTATTTTTAGTATTTACTGGAACATCTTGCCAGCCACTTATAGCCGCCCACACTTCTAAATGAAACCGTTCTACGGTGTAACCACCTTTTACCTTGTCTGGTTTCGCTCTAGTGCGAATAGCAACATATTGTTTACCATCTGCTTCTGACTGTATTTTGCCGTGATCAAATTCTCGTTGCCATTCCTCAGAAAATTCATTCGCTCTACTACCATCTGTATTCGTAGCAATAAATCGAACATCAACAGTGATTAACTCCTGACGTTTTTCATCATCGCCGATATGAAAATCTTCATCAGTCAAATAACGAGAATAATCCCCTAATGCTAACTGTAATGCCTTAATTACAGAAGTTTTACCCGCATTGTTTTGCCCCAATAACACTGCCACTCTAGGCAGTGTTATTTCAATATTGGCTATCCCTCGAAATCCACAAATACGAACCACATCAATTTGAATACTCATGTGTTTACAGTTCCTTGTAATAGCCGTGTTTTCCCCGTCAGCAGTTCCTGCATCATACCTTGTTTAATTTGACGAGTTTTGACAAGGCGTTGCTCTAATGTCTGAATTTCGCTGTCCAGATCGGATAGGATTGTGGCGATAGCGGTTTGTTCTTCAATGCTTGGTACTGGTAAAAAAATCGTTGTAAGATTATTTTTTGATATACCATATACTTTCAAACCAGTGGCTAATCGATCAAATGCAGCTTTAACGGTTGAAATGGCATGCAAATAACCTCGAAAACCATCTGCCAATATTTTGTTTTTATCACGTAACAAAAATGTATGAAGTCCAGCAACAATTTTTTTATTACGGATATTAAATATTTCCACACTTTTTCCAATACCCTGATAATCTTCAGAAGCATCTGCCATGATCAAATCACCATCTAAAATCAATGCTGACGAAACAAGATTTCTTGAAATTTTTGGTAATTTTTGCCTATCTAAATCAAGTCTATTATTCCATTTCGTATGTATATCACCATAATGAATATAACCCAAATCGCCATCTGAGGATAAATCATCACGAGAATTTGTTGAAGTTGAAAGAAAAGTAAAAACTTCACCGTAAGTCTTCACATCCCAATCTTCTGGCACTTCCCCCAACTCACTTTGTTTATAGCCTTTTCTTGTACCATCTTCACGCAAAGCAAATTGCGGTAAACGAGCTTTACCTGTTAAAAGTTGTTGCATAGTTGCAGTTTTAATTGCTTGTTTCTTGGTAATCAGTTTTTCCAGTTCGCTGATTAAAGTATCAACATCAGATAAAGCGGTGGCGATTAGGGTTTGTTCATATTTTGACGGTAAAATAATTTGCATATCAGCAATCATTTCACGTCTAACTGAATCTACCGATGATTTTGCAGTCATCGACATTATTCTGTCATAAAAATGATTACTGAAAAAAATATAAAAATAATATCCATTCAATTTTTCACTAAAATTGTGCATCAAATACACTCGTTGGTGAAAATCAAATTTACCATTTATATAATGGAATATTTTTCCTGTACCAACACCATCGCCAGCAGTTAAAACTGCTTCACCATCAAAAGAAAAAGAATTAATCTTTTCCACTTGTTGCGAGCGAACAAAAAACGGATATAGCCCATCAGTAACTTTATCTTGTGTATTTTTATCTCCTGTTGTGATAGACACAACATTGCCAATTTTATCTATTTCCCAATCATCTGGAATCACTCCAATTTCGGTTTGTTTATAACCTTGCGGTATCTTTTGCTCACTCATAGCGACCACTCCAAACCCATCGCTTTTAAATGCTGAGCTACTTTATCGCTTAAACTATCAACATTTTTGCTAATTTGTGGCAAAGGTTCTGCATAACGCTCATCCAACTCTTTTACTCGGTTAGTAAGCTGTTGCGTAACTCGTTCAATTTCCGCTTCAATATTACTTTTCAGTGTCGCAAGCCATTTATCCTCAACCACTAAAGTTTTAATCACTTGCTCATCAAGCTGCGGATATTTTTGAAAAACTGCCAAATCCAAAGCATCCTGTAACTCTTTGACTACTTTTTTCAATGTACTTTCTTGCTCAAATAGTTTTTGCACCTGCTTTAACACACTGATTTCATCGCTATCTTTGCTCACTTTTAACCGAACTTTGACAGTAGCAGCCGTGACTTTATTTTTATCATTCAGTGCATCGACCAATAAGCCCTCATCACCACTATGCTCCTCAATAAAGCTCTCCAACTCTTGGCTAATGCTGTCAAGTTCAGCTTGTTGCGCATCAATCTTATTTTGTTCTGCTGCAAAATAACGTGCCACGATCAAAGACGGTGCAATAATTTCAGCTTTGTATTTATCTTTATTGATCACCAAATCAGGGCTTTCTTTGAGTTTTTCACCTTTAATGACAAGTAGTTTTCTTAATACTTTGGCAGCATTCCAACCGTCTTGGCTCAAAATAAATACATCGTCCTGCATGACGCTATCCCAATAATCCATCAAAATCTGATAAATATCGTATTTACTTAACAATTGCATATCGGCATAACTATCGAGTAAATCCTCACTGATACGATGAATAATGGCTTTGGGTTGTTCGCCCACTTGAATATTTCCAAGTGCTGCACGTTCACACCACGCGGTAAATGGCTGCAAACTCTGCTCAGCAAAAGATTTAAATTCAGGGTGATTTAAAATGGTGCTTTTGACTTGCGCCGCCTCAACCAATGACTTTACATAACCCTCTCGATCATCAACAAAAAGCGTTGTGCGAATCGTTGGAAATACTTTCCAATACGCATTTAAGGCTTCGATATCACGCTGTGGAATCCCACCTTGTAAATGAGCCGTTAAATCTTGAATGTCTTCAGCTTCACTGGAATCAATATAACGAGGAATATTCAAGTTATATTCATTATCAGCAATTTCAGCTAAAGTCACCATACGGCTATAACGTGGTAATTCAAGCTGCTTGCTGAATACATCCACCACTTTGTGAATATCTTGGCTACGCAATCGGTTTTTATTGCCATCCTTGATAAAGCCCTTGCTGGCATCAATCATGAAAATGCCTGTTCGTGCTTGGGCATTTTCTTTATCCATCACGATAATACAAGCAGGGATTCCCGTACCGTAGAATAAGTTGGCAGGCAAACCGATAATACCCTTAATATAACCTTGCTTAATCAGGTTTTCACGAATACGAGCTTCTGCATTACCACGAAACAGTACGCCATGTGGTAAAATAACCGCACCTTTACCTGTACTTTTCAGGCTTTTAATAATGTGCAACAGGAAAGCATAGTCACCATTTTTCTCAGGTGGCACACCCCACACAAAACGCTCAAATTTATCGTGTTCAGGATTAATCCCACTCGTCCAGTTTTTACTAGAAAATGGCGGATTGGCAACAGCAAAATCAAAGGTTTTAAGTTGCCCGTTGCCATCTTTCCATTGTGGATCGGCAATTGTATTACCTTGCCAAATTTTAGCGGTCGCATTGTCATGCAAAATCATGTTCATACGAGCCAAAGCACTAGTCGCATTGTCCATTTCCTGACCATAAATAGACAAGCCTCGTGGAGCTTCATCACTGGCTTTTAATAACAATGAACCTGAACCACAGGTCGGGTCATAAACACTAGCATCTTGTGGTGTATCATGACGAATTCCAATAACTTTTGCTAAAATACGAGAAACTTCAGCAGGCGTGTAAAATTGTCCTTTCGACTTACCTGATTCGGTTGCAAAGTGACGCATTAAATATTCATAAGCGTCACCGAGTAGGTCATCACCCTCAGCTCGATTTGATGATAAATCCAGCCCCTCAAAAATCCCAATCAGCTTAGACAAACGGTCTTGCATCTCCTTGCCTTTACCAAGCTTGTCTTCATCATTAAAATCAGCGACATCAATTACACCTTTCAGATCATTTTCTTCTGCCAATAATGCAATGATTTTATTGATCTTATCACCAATTTCTTTATCACCTTTAAGTTTAAGCATGTCGTCAAAACTCGCACCCTCTGGTACGACAATCATGCTATACGGATTACTTTTATATTTATCAGCTCTGTACACGACAAATTTCATAGGGCCCTTGTCCTATCAGGCTTTTTCTTTCTTAAAATTGCTAGCACTTTCTTAAATTCTTCTTTTTTTCCAAAACCAATCAAACGTAGAATAGCCATCTGAACATAGTCCAAACCGTAGCGAAATAAACTTACTGAAAGTCGTCCATGCTTCTTTATTTTTATCGCTTTTTTTCGATCATGTTGCCATTCACCTGTTAAATAGCACCAACA
>NZ_JBPKBJ010000067.1:0-17794 GCF_051390655.1 Acinetobacter sp. P1(2025) | reverse complement strand
TTCTGATGTGACAAAACCTGAGTCCTTTATAGTTAAAGTGTTTGTTTGCACTCATATTTTAACTATTTAGACTCAGGTTTTTTTATTTAAAGCAAACTATGGGACAGCAGTGGTGTCAACTCTCCTTTTACGGACAAAGTAGGAAATCTGCTTAACTGTGTTTGTTGTTTTTGTGAACGTGCTACAGCAATACCTGCTTGAGCTGCAATCATTTGTGGAATTGTATTGAATTGAGGTTCTGCATATAAATCAGATTGTTTCACCAAATCCTCAGGAATAGTCCACTGAATCTTACTGACGTCAAAACCAAGCAAAGTGTATAAGTGTTGTTGATTTTGGCTCAATAAAGATTGTTGAGCGATTAACGCGGATTGAGCAGACTGCAAATAAGACTGTGCTTGTATCGGGTCCGCTTGGCTACTGATACCAGCATTAGCCCTTAGATTCGCCATCTCTTGTATGCGTTTAATACCTGCTATTTGCTGATTCGCGATTTGAATAAGTTTTTTATAACGTTGAATATTAATAATCGTTTGTGCAACATCTAGTGAGATATCATCAATTTTCACCAAAACATTGGCTTGTTCAACTGCAAGTCTTGCTTGTTCTGTATTGACACCTGACTTCACTTTACCGAAGTCATAGACCATTTGAGATGCACTCAAGGCAAGAACTTGCTGACCTCTTGAACTCTTTTGTGTCAAATCACCTGTATTCATACCGCCCGTAATCTGCGGATAGTAACCAGCTTTAGCAACATCTATATTTGCATTTTGTGCAGCAAGAGTTGCTAAAGTCTGAGAAATTTCAGGATTACGTTGAACTGCGATCTGTACAGCATCTTTAAGTACGCGAGGCTGACTTTGTATAATCGGTACAGACGCAGGCTGCATAGGTCGCCCGCTACCGACTACGGGTAAATTATTATTCGATGGTGTCACCGTGAAATTACTTAGCTTTTGCATGTTAGCAACTTTGAAATCTTGGTTGCTTTTCGGTGCAAGCAGCTGAGCAATATTATTTTTTAAACTGTGATATTTTTCACTCGGTGTTTCTGCATGTACTACAGGTACGGAAAACGAAAGTACACATAATAGCCATTTCAAATCTATACATGTTTTGTGTGCTCCATCATCTACATTTAAATCGTTGTTAATGCTCATATTCTTTTCAAATTGTTATCATTTAAAAGCCCATTCATTCTACTCATTTTTAAAATAAAAACACCATGCGAAAACTACAATTTACACATCGCTTAAATGTTTGTTTTTTGTAATATAGATCACACTTTTTTGCTAATAGCTTAGCTATTATTAGCTTTGACCATAGATTTATTAAATTAAAATCAAATACATAAAAAAGAAGAATGAAAAATATTCCAGTAAAAGTCACGTATCTATTTATTATTTCTATTATTTATAAAAAGAAAAAGAGCTATTTAGCTCTTTTTCATATTGTTCAAATGGCGATTTTTAAACCACAAAATCATCACCTAAATACACTTTACGCACTTGCTCATTATCTAGAATTTCCTGAGGAGTACCTTCTGCAATGACTGCACCCTCACTCACGATATAGGCTTTTTCACATATCGCTAATGTCTCTCGAACATTATGATCAGTAATCAATACGCCAATACCGCGCTCTTTCAAAGTTTGAATAATATCTTTGATATCACCCACAGAGATTGGATCAACACCTGCAAATGGCTCATCAAGCAACATAAACTTAGGATCTGCTGCTAATGCGCGAGCAATTTCCGCACGGCGTCGCTCACCACCTGATACGCTCATCCCTAATGAATCTTTGATATGGCTAATTTTAAAATCATTCAATAATTCATTGAGACGTTGCTGGCGCTGTTGCTTGTTTAAGTCTTTTCTTGTTTCTAAGATCGCCATAATGTTTTCAGAGATCGTGAGCTTTCTAAAAATAGAAGCTTCTTGTGGAAGATAGCCAATCCCTTTTCGAGCACGCTCATGCATTGCAAGATCAGATAAATCGAGATCATCTAAATGAATCTCGCCTTTATCCATACGTACCAGACCAACAACCATATAAAAGCTCGTCGTCTTTCCAGCACCATTAGGTCCCAGTAAACCCACAATCTGCCTGCTCTGCATCGTAAAAGAAACATCTTTTACAACCCAGCGCTTACTATAATTCTTTGCTAAGTGTTTGATACACAAAGTTTGTGGTTGTTGTACTGATTGTTCCATTAATCACGCGCCCCTGGGAAGCTTTTAGAACTAGAAGGTGGAATAATAATTTGAACTCGATTGGTAGATGAACCTTGAGCCTCAACATCACCTTTATTCATACTATATTTCAAAGTATTACCACGGATGCTAGAACCATCTTGATATAGATAAGCTTTTCCTGACAAAGTAATGATCCCTGTGTCTGCATTGTAAATAATAGTTTGAGCCTCGCCTCTTGCTAAGCCCTTATTTACATCCATTTGCTGCTGAAACTTCGCTGGTTGACCCTTTGCTGTAATAGTTTGAATTTCTTTCTTACTATTTAATGTTGCAACAATGGAATCTGCTTGTAGCTTCATCGTTCCTTGCTCAATCACAACATTACCCGTATACGTTGTGATACCTGTTTTATCATTATAAGTCGCGCGATCAGCAACCAATGATAATTGTTGATTACGGTCTGAGGGTACGGCAAATGCTGAAACTGAGCTAAATGCAACTGCTATACACGCAACATGTTTTAGGAAAGCTAAACGATATTTAGAATTAGGAATTAGGCGCATACTTTCCTCGAACTTTGAAAAACTCATATTGACCATTGTTTAAATTTGCTTTCAGAGCTTGGCTGACGAAAACTGAATTTGGTGATTGCACTGTAACTTGATGTTGTGTTTCCAACTCTCTCGTTTTTGGATACCCAGTCAACTCATCAGTACGAAACTCCATTTTGTTGCCTTGATCTGATAATTTTGTTGCGACAACATCACCCATTAAAACAATTTTAGTATTGTCGTCATAACCTTTGGCTTGCTTTGCATAAAAAGTCGCATCTGGCTTACCTTGTTTAAACATCACGGCATTGAGTTGATCCAACTGTGAAGTTTTTGACTGCATATTTTGTTCTAATTGCTTGATTTCAGCACGAACGTACAAGTTACCTTGCTCATCCGTTTGGGTTAGGTGAACACCCTGAGCTGAATACGTCATATTTTTAGCCGATTCAACATCAAGCTTTTTCGCTTTGCCGCTATAGTAATAGTAGCCACCGCTAATTGAAGCAACCACTACAGCAACAACATATAAAACTCTGGTATCCATAAACAGGGTTACCTAACCTTTGGGTAGTTCATTCTATATTAATGTGGTACAACTAAGTATTTTGCAAGTAGCTCTTGGTAAACACCTTTTGAAGTAAGCAACATGTCACAAACTTCTCGTACAGCACCACGCCCCCCCATTGCTTGGGTGACAAGATGAGCACGACGACGTACTTCCTCATGCCCATTCGGTACTGTAATACTCATACCCGCAATTGCAAATGCAGGTAAATCGGGCCAATCATCACCCATGTATAAACAATCTTCGGGAAGAATGTTGAACTGAGCACAGGCTTCACGTAATGCTGCACCTTTATCTTCACGTCCCTGAAATACCAAATCAACGCCCAAATCTGACATTCGTTTTTCAACTATATGGCTTTTTCGTCCCGTGATAATGATCACTTTCATACCAGCCTGTTGAACCAATTTCATTCCTAAACCATCACGAATATCAAATGATTTAATTTCATCGCCCGAATTCGTTAATGTTACAAAGCCATCGCTTAAGATTCCATCGACGTCTAGCACGAGTGCTTGTAAATGACGTGCTTGTTCTTGTAAAGCATAAGATGCCATGGCTTAATTTACTCCTGCCTGAATTAGATCATGCATACTAATAACACCAATAACTTTATTGGCATCATCAACAACTACAAATTGATTGATTTTACGCTCATGCATTTTTTCTAATGCTTCTACTGCGCGAGCTTCCTGAGAAACCGTAAGTGGATTTTTGGTCATGACTTCTGCAACAGGTAAATTAACATCAAAACCTTGCTGATGATCGATCATACGACGTAAATCACCATCAGTAAAAATACCTAGCAATCTATCCTGTTCATCAACAATAGTTGTAAGCCCAAGACGTTTATCAGAAATTTCGTATAACACCTTATTCATCGGTGTATCAGGTTTAACTTTTGGTAATTCTGAACCCGTATGCATCAAATGTTTTACATGTAAAAGTAAACGTTTCCCTAAAGCTCCAGCAGGATGCGAACGAGCAAAATCATCTGCTGTAAATCCACGCGCCTCCAACAAAGCCACAGCCAATGCATCGCCAAGCACTAAGGTTGCTGTCGTACTTGATGTTGGCGCTAAACCTAATGGACAAGCTTCATCAGCGGCACCTAATGTTAAAGGTACATCAGCATTTTGTGGCATTGGCCCTTTATCATCACGACTAATCGTAATCAGTGGAACGCCTAGATGCTTAATCAAAGGCATAAGCATCATAATCTCATCACTTTTACCAGAGTTTGAGATTGCAATCAGCACATCACCACGCACCAGCATGCCTAGATCGCCATGACCCGCTTCACCTGGATGCATAAAAAATGAAGGCGTACCTGTTGAAGCAAAGGTCGCCGCCATTTTCCGTCCAATGTGACCAGATTTACCCATTCCTGTAACAACAACACGACCTGAACATTGCAATAAAATCTCACATGCACGATCAAAGCGTTCATCTATTTGTGTTGCAAGAACTTCAATCGCTTGCTGTTCGACGCGCAGCGTTTCTAGCGCGCTTTTTTGGAAATTTATCGTTTGTGACATGCAAGTTTGACTCAAAATAATGTTCAATCTACATAAGCGTAGATGATTTTAATCAAAAGAATTGCGGAGATTCTAGCATAACTGTTTGTGAGAGACGTTTCTAAATGTATAAGATTTCTTAGAAAATGAACAAATATAGAACCCCTATAATTTAATCAGTTCATTCCTTTAGAACATGTTTTTTTATGCGGATAACTTTATGAAAAATGATGCATACGTTATGATGTAACGCTAATTTTGTTGAGTGTTAAAAGCCCTTATGCAACCTTTTGTTTTATATAACTCTGAGCAACGTAAAAAAGTTGAATTTGTCCCACGCAAAGAAGGTCAAATCGACATGTATGTCTGTGGTATGACCGTTTACGATTACTGTCATATTGGACACGCTCGAGTTATGGTTGCATTTGACTACATCATCCGCTTCTTACGTAGCCAAGGTTGGAAAGTACGCTATATCCGCAATATCACTGATATTGACGATAAAATTATTGCGCGTGCCAATGAAAATGGAGAAAGCATCCAACAACTTACTGCACGATTTATCGAAGCGATGAATGAAGATGCTGCTAATTTAGGTTGTGCTGCGCCAGATGAAGCTCCCAAAGCGACTGAATACATTGATCAAATGCAAAACATGATCAGCAATTTGGTAGATAAAGGTGCTGCCTATCCTGCAAGCAATGGTGATGTCTATTTTGAAGTCACAAAATTCGATAAATACGGTCGACTTTCTGGCCGTAAACTCGATGATATGCAAGCAGGTGCTTCTGAACGCGTAGATGTTGAAGTTGAAAAGAAACATCCTTTTGACTTTGTACTTTGGAAACATGCAAAGGAAAATGAACCTGCTTGGGCATCTCCTTGGGGTAATGGTCGCCCAGGTTGGCATATTGAATGTTCTGCAATGTCGACTTGTTGCTTGGGTAATCATTTTGATATTCACGGTGGTGGTTCAGACTTAATGTTCCCTCATCATGAAAATGAAATTGCACAAAGTGAAGCTTCAACAGGCGAACAATATGTAAATTATTGGATGCATGTTGGATTCATCAATGTCGATGGTGAGAAAATGTCTAAATCATTAGGCAATTTCTTTACGATTAGAGATGTGATGGAAAAATTCCATCCAGAAGTGATTCGTTACTTTATTGTCTCCTCACATTATCGTAGTCCAGTCAATTTTTCTGATGTTGCTTTAAAAGAAGCTAAAACTGCGTTGAGTCGTTTCTATCATTCATTTAAAGCCTATCAACAAACATATGGTCAGAAAACTGTTGATGCATTAGATCAAAGTTTTGTTGAACGCTTTAATAATGCAATGTGTGATGATTTCAACACGGCTGAAGCGATGGCTGTTCTATTCGAGCTTAATAAAGAGTTAAATCGCGCAGTTAAAGAAGAACAAGCTGAACAAGCAACAGTTCTCTACTCAACTTTACGTCAGCTCACAAATATTCTTGGTCTAGTTCAACACGATGTAGATGAATTCCTTAAATCAGATATCGGACAAGAAGCTCTAACACTTTCTGATGCTGAAATTGAAGACTTTATTCAGCAACGTGTGGATGCGAAAAAGGCTAAAGACTTTGCCAAGGCTGATAGTATTCGACAGTCTTTACTCGATCAAGGCGTGGTTTTAGAGGACACTCGCCAAGGTACAATTTGGAGACGTGCTGATTAATTCAACACTTAGGATTATAGAGAGTTGACAGTTTAATGAAATTCTCTATAATGCGTCCATATTGCGGGAATAGCTCAGTTGGTAGAGCATAACCTTGCCAAGGTTGGGGTCGCGAGTTCGAGTCTCGTTTCCCGCTCCAAAATTAAAAAAAGCTCTAGTCATTTGATTAGGGCTTTTTTTATTTCTTCTCATTCGATCATAAATCTACAAATAACTGTTTGACGAATCCAGATTATTATCTATCCATCATTAAGCTTCCTAAACAAATTAAATAAAAATCATAACCATGGTTTAATCAGATTTACCAAAAGTTCAAGAACACTTACACTCATCCCCTAAACTTTTTTTCATAACTCTCATAATTTAATCCTTTGTGTTTTTTTAAATTAGGTTTAGTAAAAATGAAAAAATCTATTATTGCTCTATCGATTGCATCTATTTTTCTTGTAGCTTGTAGCAAAATAGAGAATAAAAAAACTGAAGAACAAGCACCGACTTCTGCCACAAGTGAAGTAGTAGCAGAAACTACAGTTACAGATAACGCACATACTGCAGAAAATGCTTTAGATTGGAATGGTACTTATAAGGGTGTATTACCTTGTGCTGATTGTGAAGGTATTGAAACTAAATTAGAGTTAAATTCAGATAAAACATATGAAATTAAAGAAACATATCTCGGTAAAGGGGATGGTAAACCTTTTGAAAGTAAAGGTAGTTTCCAATTCGATAGCAAAAACCCTTCAGTGATTGAACTAGACCAAGCAGGTGATGGACGTAAATATTTTGTCGCTGAAGGTTATCTTAAAGCTTTAGATTTAGAAGGTAATGAAATTACAGGCGAGTTAGCTGATAAATATCAATTGAAGAAAGAAGCTGAATAATAGATTTTCTGCTTAATTATTTTTTCTAGAAACATAATAAAAAAAACCCTGCATAAGCAGGGTTTTTTCGAATCAATCAGAAGCGATTAGCCACCGAATTGGTTCATTGTGTTTTTGCTAGCATCACCAGCTTTAAGTGCGTTCTCACCAGCAAAGATTTCTTTGTGATCATCACCGATGTCAGAACCAGCCATTGCTTGGTGTTTAACACATGCGATACCACCGCGGATTTCTTTACGTTGTACGCCAGCAACATAAGCCAACATACCCTCTTCACCGAAGTAACCTTTAGCAAGCTCATGAGTAGAAAGAGCAGCTGTGTGGTAAGTAGGAAGAGTGATCAAGTGGTGGAATACACCTGCTTCACGTGCAGCATCAGCTTGGAAAGTACGGATCTTTTCATCAGCATCAGCAGCTAATTCAGAGTTATCGTACTCAGCGCTCATTAATTTAGCACGGTCGTAACCAGATACATCTTTACCTTCAGCAACCCAACGGTCATACGCTTGTTGACGGAAGTTTAAAGTCCAGTTGAACGATGGAGAGTTGTTATAAACAAGTTTCGCGTTTGGAACTTGTTTTTTGATGTCGTTTACGAAACCAGCAATACCAGCAACGTCTGGAGTTGGAGTTTCGATCCAGATCATGTCAGCGCCGTTTTGTAAGCTAGTTACACAGTCAAGCACAACGCGGTCGTGTTGAGTGCCTTCACGGAACTGGTACAAACCAGAAGCTAAACGAGTTGGGCGGTGTAATTTGCCATCACGCTTGATAAGGATTTCGTCATCAGAAGCTTCAGAAATATCGATTTCTTTAGTGTCTAAGTAGCTGATGTATTGAGAAGCTAAATCACCTTTCTCTTTAGATACAGGGATCTTTTGAGTTAAGTCAGCACCTTCAGAGTCAGTACGTGCAACGATAACACCTTCGTCAACACCAAGCTCAAGGAATGCATAACGTACAGCATTGATTTTAGCTAAGAAGTCTTCGTGTGGAACAGTTACTTTACCAGCTTGGTGACCACATTGTTTAGCATCAGAAACTTGGTTTTCGATTTGGATTGCACAAGCACCAGCTTCGATCATTTGTTTAGTTAACAAATAAGTTGCTTCTTCGTTACCGAAACCAGCATCGATGTCAGCAATAATTGGCACAACGTGAGATTCAAAGTTGTCGATTTGTGAAATGATTTCAGCAGCTTTAGCAGAATCACCAGCTTGTTCAGCTTTTTGTAAAGCACGGAACAAATCATTTAATTCTTTAGCGTCAGCTTGACGTAAGAATGTATAGATTTCAGCGATTAGTTTAGGTACAGAAGTTTTTTCGTGCATAGATTGGTCAGGAAGTGGACCAAATTCTGAACGAAGAGCAGCAACCATCCAACCAGAAAGGTAGATGTAACGCTTGCTTGTAGTACCGAAGTATTTTTTGTTCGCAATCATTTTTTGTTGCGCGATGAAACCGTGCCAGCAACCTAATGATTGAGTGTATTTGCTTGAATCAGCGTCATATTCAGCCATATCTTTACGCATGATAGCAGCTGTATATTTAGCGATGTCTAAACCAGTGTGGAAACGGTTTTGAACCATCATACGAGCAGCATCTTCTGGGCGAATCGCACCCCAAGTACCACCTAATTTTTCTTTAACGGCACGAACGTGCTCTAAAGCTGATTGATATGTCATGATATTTTCCTTTCAGGGATTGGCATCGAATGCACGCTGAAAACCATGCTTTTTTATAGGCTAGATTTCAAGCACTTCATCAATATGTTGCACAGCTTAGTCTTTGCCAAGAGATTAATCCAATATTCTTGGGTAATTTTCGGTATTTTTTTTTGAAATATGCCTTTGAACATGAATTTATAGCGAGTCAAAGTCATTACAAACCATTGTTTTAAATAATATTTAATTAAGCTTAACAATGAGATTAGAAAATCAAATTTATTAAAAATGAATATCTTTTAATCGCTCATCTTTCAGAGTTCCACCCCTAAAATTTTATCAAATTGACATTTTTTGCCATTTAATAGGTCATTTATTTTGTTATTTACTAAACAACTGTGCTTGATATCTTTGGTTAATTCTAAACCAAATTTAGATGTACTTTAGTTTTTCTCAAATTGCGTTTTTAACTATGCTTTTTGGCGGATTAAATTACACAAAAGCCTTTAGATATGTCATAATTCAACACAATTTAAATATTTTATTCTCGGTATTTTTTTTATGAATCTGGAGCGGGTCGATCTCAATTTATTAATTTATCTTGATGTACTACTTCGTGAAAAAAATGTCACACGCGCAGCAGAACAATTAGGTGTTACTCAGCCTGCGATGAGTAATATTCTAAGAAGATTGCGTAATCTATTTAATGACCCCCTGCTTATTCGCTCTTCAGAAGGTATGACTCCAACTGAACGCGCTTTAGAATTACAACCCCGTATTCGTGATGCCCTTTCTGATCTATCAATGATCTTAGAGCCGCGAACTGAATTTAGACCCTATACAAGTAATCGCGTTTTCCGAATCATGACATCGGACTATGCTGAAGCAACTTTAGTACCGAGATTAGTTAAAGCTCTTCGATCTGAAGCACCAAACGTTGTACTCGACTTTTTAACTCCAAGTGATGTTTCATATCGTGATATGGAACAAGGTAAAGTTGATTTAGCAATTAACCGTTTTAATGAAATTCCTCAAAGCTTCCACCAAGTCTTAGTTTGGCGTGATAGCTTTAGCTGTATCCTTAATGACAAACATCCAGCTGTCACCCACCTCAATTTAAAAAGCTATTTAGATGCTCAACATATTTGGGTTTCTAAAACTGGCATGGGCGTGGGTTTTGGCGTTAACCCCGATAAACAAGCTGGTTTGGGCTGGATTGATCAAGCCTTAGAGCGGATTGGTCAACGACGTAAAATTTCAGTATTTACACGTCATTATCAAATGCCAGCGCTTTTAGCTCAAAATGTAGATTTGATTGCGACGCTACCAACACGTATGGCACGCCTTCAAACTCAAAATCCGAAATTAGTCATCAAAGACCCTCCATTTTATATTCCAGAATTTGAATTAAAAATGGCATGGTGTCCTTTACTCCACCACCATCCTGCACATCGTTGGTTAAGACAATTAATTTTATTTGTCGCACGCCAAATGATTGAGGAAGAAAATCGTGAATTTTTTATAAATAATTCACAATTTTCACAATACTAAAACAAGCTATTGTAAAAATATTGCGAGTTTGTTGAAATATCAGCAGATTCTACTTCTTTTGAGAATATGCTGTTTTCATAAATAAGATTATTACACTGAGGTAAGGATTGAGTTATCTCAGTACTTTTTTTGTGTTACAACATATTCATAATAATGATGAACCACAGGTGATATGTGAGTCTCTTCCAAAATATTATAGTTATTATTCTACTGATTTCAGCAGCAGGTTTTTTATCACTTACTGAAATTGCACTTGCAGGTGCGCGAAAAGTTAAATTAAAAATCCTCGCTGAATCTGGTGAAACCCGCGCACAAAAAGTTTTGGATTTGCAAGAACAATCCGCTGATTTCTTTGCTGCATCACAAATTGGTTTAAATGCAGTTGCTATTCTGGGTGGTATTTTGGGTGAAGCAGCTTTTCGTCCATTTTTTGTAGAAATGATTAAAGGTTTTTATGCTGGCCCTTGGTTAGAAACCATTGGTTTTGCCCTATCATTTACTATGGTCACTTCACTATTCATTTTATTTGCTGATTTAATGCCAAAACGCTTGGCAATGATCGCTCCAGAAAAAATTGCAATTAGCGTTATTGATCCCATTCAAGTTTTTATCAAGGTTTGCAAACCCTTAGCTTGGGGAATTAATGCGATTGCAAACTTGTTATTTCGCTTATTTAAGGTAAATACCATTCGTGATGACAACATTACCTTTGATGATATTTCAGCAGTAATGGATGCAGGTGCACAAGCAGGTGTCTTACAAAAGCAAGAACATCACTTTATTGAAAATGTATTTGAACTTGAAGAACGAACTGTTCCCTCAAGTATGACTACACGTGAAAACGTGGTTTATTTTACTTTGACGGAACATGAAGATAGCATCCGTCAAAAGCTAGCTGAATATCCTTATTCAAAATTTGTTGTGTGTAATGAACATATCGACCAAGTTATTGGTTATGTCGACGCTAAAGATATTTTAATTCGTATCTTAAACAAGCAATCCTTCACACAATTGAATGAATCAACTATTCGTAATGTACTCATTATTCCAGACACACTCACCTTATCTGAACTACTAGACCGTTTTCGCTCAACTAAAGAAAAATTTGCTGTTGTTATCAATGAATATGCTTTAGTCGTTGGTGTTATCACCCTGAGCGACATTATGATTACCGTTATGGGTGATTGGGTCACACCAATGGATGAAGAGCAACAAATTATTAAACGTGATAATCACTCTTGGTTAATTGATGGCAGCACACCAATTGAGGATGTAAAACACGTTCTAGAAATTGAAGAGTTTCCAGAAAATGAAAACTACGAAACGATCGCTGGTTTCATCATGTATCGTTTGCGTAAGATCCCTCGCCCTGCGGATGCGGTAGAATATGCAGGATTTAAATTTGAAGTCGTCGATATTGATCATTATAAAATTGACCAATTGTTGGTGACTCAGATTATGCCAAATCAAGAGAATGCTTTAAAAGATCACGAAGAATAATGTAAATATAAAAAGCCCAACATTGGGCTTTTTATTTAAAAATAAACCAAACAAGCATAGCGATTAAAAAAAGAACAGCAACTAAAAACTGAATACCACTGCGACTACGTTGAGCCAATTGTTCTTGTATAAATACTTGCTCATTTGGGTGAGTATCTAAATAACGATCTACTAATTCTTTAGACTCTTTCAGACCTAGACCCGTTTTTTCACGTGTTATTTTTATCGCATCAATTAATTTACCTGACCTTAATGCAATTAAAGCTTCATGTGGTAACTCTTCCATTTGAGTCATGTGCCAAACATCCTTGTTATTCTAATCCATTAATTTATAAAATTTTTTATATGATAACTATTTAGTTACCACCATACAAAGAAATTAGTTCATCTAATGTCGCTTGATAATGAATAAGAATATCTTCTGATAAAATTTTATATGCATTATCAAATTGCACCATTGGCCAACCTTCTTTCCAAAATGGAAAAATATTATGCAAACCTTCTGTCACAATTGCATCTTCGCGTGTGATAGCTTGAGAAACCTGAGATAAAACTTGAGCTGTTTCTGCCCCATCAATTGCTAAATAATCAATACCACGTACTTTTAAGATTCGGATACGATCTTTTTTATAACGTATTTTTTTGGCCTGTCCTGCATTTAGTCCCAAAGCTAAAGTAACAGCCTCTACAAACTTCTCTTCAAAACTATTATTCAGCGCAACCAAAGCATTTTTGTGTGCTTCTTGACGACCAACTTTCCCACCATTACGAATGATCTCTTTAGCTTCAACATCAAGCTCATCTTTTTTCATAGACTGTAAAATGTCTAAAATTTCGATATCGCTTAAATACTCAGGAGATTGTTCAGTCATGGGAGTCCAAATACAAAAATTCAAAGCGCTATTGTCGCATAAAAGTAAAATTAAAACAGAACTAAAATATTCTTATGTAATGCATAAAAAGATGAAATAAAAAGTTAATTGTACTCTGGATGAATAATTTGCTTAATGCCTAAGCATTTATAATCTATAAAAAAAACCCGCTTTCGCGGGTTTTTAAAAATCAGCTCAGATAATTATAAACGAACTAATTCAACAATTTGTTCTGCTGCTTCTTCAACAGTTTCAACAGTTAGGTCTGTATCCGTACCTTCAACGGTAGTTGTAATGACAACAACACCTGTTTCACGTAACAAATTGATCTGATCAACTGATAATGTAGATTTTGCAATCGCCACTACACCCTGTTGGATCAATAAACTTTCTAAGGCTTGAGCATTTTCGATTAATTGTGCAGAAATACCTATCACCGCAGGTTTCTGACCTAAACGAGCAGCACGATCTTCTGCAGTAACTGGATTGCTATGCGCAGTCCACTCAACAGCAGCTTCAACCATACCTGCACCAACCGTAACGTTGCTTAAACGGTCAATAAAGATAAATGAACCTGTATAACGACTGTCTTGGTATTGATCAAATACAACTGGCGCATCAAACTCAATAACCACATCAGCAATTGCATTCAACTCAAGCTCTTCAACTTGTGTATGTTCAAGTGTATTGACATTAACTCGGAAATTAATCGCTGTAACTTTAGCTGGTACAGTTTGAGTACCAATCTTCACGTTATAAAGTTTACCTTTAACTAAAGGATGTTCAGTCATCCAAACAACTGAAGCACGAACGCTACGTGAAATTAAAGGTTGCTCGCCTGCACGAACCAATACATTACCACGTGAAATATCAATTTCATCATTCAATGTAAGTGTCACTGCTTGACCAGCAGCTGCGCTTTCAAGATTTCCATCAAAAGTTACAATTTCTTTAACTGTTGATTTCTTACCTGACGGTAGTGCTACGATTTCATCGCCTACTTTGATTTCACCAAGCGCAATCGTTCCTGCAAATCCACGGAAATCAAGGTTTGGACGATTCACGTATTGAACAGGGAAACGGAATTCATGTTTATTCGATTCACGTTTGATTTCCACTGATTCAAGAATATCCATCAGCGTTTGACCTTTGTACCAAGGTGTGCTCGCAGATGGATTTACAACGTTATCGCCATTGAGAGCTGAAATTGGAACAAAAACGATATTTTCTGGACGACGGTTGCCTAACTGATTTACAAACGCATCATATTCAACTTGAATTTCATTGAATCGAGTTTCAGAAAACTCAACCAAATCCATTTTATTGATCGCAACTACGATATTTTTGATACCAAGCAAACTTGCGATAAAGGTATGACGACGTGTTTGTGTTTGAACACCATATCGCGCATCAATCAAAATGATTGCAAGGTCAGCAGTTGAAGCACCAGTCGCCATGTTGCGCGTATATTGCTCATGCCCTGGTGTATCCGCGATGATGAACTTACGTTTCTCAGTTGAGAAATAACGATACGCAACATCAATAGTAATACCTTGTTCACGTTCAGCTTGTAGACCATCTACAAGAAGTGCAAGGTCAGGCGCATCACCCGTTGTACCTACTTTTTTACTGTCTCGAGTAACTGCTTGCAATTGATCTTCATAGATCAACTTTGAATCGTAAAGTAAACGACCAATAAGCGTTGATTTACCATCATCCACGTTACCGCAAGTCAAAAAGCGTAGCAGGTCTTTATTTTCGTGCTGTTTTAAATATGCCAAGATGTCTTGGCTAATAAGATCTGATTGATGAGACATTGCTCAAAACTCCACATATTCTTTAGAAATCATTTTAATCTCCCTAAATCCCTCTTTCTAAGAGAGATTTACTTTAGGAAATTAGAAGTAACCTTCCTGCTTTTTCTTTTCCATTGAGCCAGCTTCATCATGGTCAATCATTCGACCTTGGCGTTCTGAACTAGTGGCCAAAAGCATTTCCTGAATAATTTCAGGCAAGGTATCTGCTTCCGATTCGACTGCACCTGTTAATGGATAACAGCCTAATGTACGGAAACGCACCGATTTCATTTGTGGAACTTCACCCTCTTTTAAACGCATACGCTCATCATCTACCATGATCAACGTACCACTACGCTCTACAACTGGGCGAACAGCTGAGAAATAAAGAGGAACAATTTGAATGTTTTCTAGATAGATATATTGCCAAATATCTAACTCAGTCCAGTTAGATAATGGGAATACTCGAATGCTTTCCCCTTTGTTTACTTTACCGTTGTAAAGATTCCAAAGTTCTGGACGTTGGTTTTTAGGATCCCAACGGTGTTTCGTATCACGGAATGAATAAACACGTTCTTTCGCACGTGATTTCTCTTCATCACGACGTGCACCACCAAAGGCAGCATCAAATTGGTATTTATCCAAGGCTTGCTTTAAGCCCTGAGTTTTCATGATATCCGTATATTTTGAACTACCGTGATCAAATGGGTTAATCCCAGCATCACGTCCTTCTTTGTTCTGATGAACAATCAAATCAAAGCCATGTGTTTTCGCCATGTTATCGCGAAAAGCAATCATGTCCTTAAATTTCCAACCCGTATCTACATGTAGTAATGGGAATGGGAGTTTCGCTGGATAGAAAGCTTTTAATGCTAGATGAAGCATAACCGCCGAATCTTTACCAATCGAGTAAAGCATCACAGGGTTTTCAAACTCAGCAGCAACTTCACGGATGATGTGAATACTTTCAGCCTCAAGCTGTTTGAGGTGAGTTAATCTATTCTCAGTCATGTACACTTCCTCCTTTATTCATGCTACCCATAAAATCTATAAGCGGTCTTACACCACCACTTGGAAGACCGTGTGGAGGAACGAGTATCATAACAACTCCAATTTTTCGTGATATCGATGTTATTACCAGAACTTAATTAATGATCTAGTAAGGTTTATTCATTATAATAATTTAGAGAGAGTTCTTTAGCTTGTTTTTTCATATCAATATGCAAAATTATGATATGAATATATAACTTCATTATAAAAGTGAAACCATTTATTTTTATTCTAAAGTAAGAAAAGAAGCCTGTTTCAGCTTCTTTTCTTGGGATTATGATGTTTAAAATTAGAAACGGAACATGTTACGTTCTAATGGAATTTCAACACCTACAGAAACACCACCATCATTGCCATTTAAATCTGAATCACTCACCCAACCATTAATCTTAAGTGGGATTGTTGGCTTTAAATAGTGTGTCCAAGTCAAGTCTAAACCTTTCACAGTGTCAGCTTCTGGGAAAGCTGCATTGTTATCTTGCACACGTTGAGTTTGACTTACTTTTGCATAAATAACACGACCACTTAAACGATTCATTACATCAAAACGAACATTTCCACCAACAGAATACATCTGACCATCTCCCCCCATTGCATGGCCTAATGGGAAACCATGTTGATAGTAGCCATCCGTGTACTGATGATGGTTATAAGAAATTCCCTTTGCTTTTCCGTTTGTTCGTGTATCTGCCCATTCAGCATAAAGTTGATATGGCATATTTTTGTAACTCGAAGAGAAATCAGCACCAGCTAGGTAAAGATATTTAGCTGGTAAACCACCAGCCTCATCTTCACCGACAAATTGAGTATATAAGCTCATTGGAACATTCAACAACGGTTGCAGTAATAAACGCCCATCAAAACCAGCGATTTGGTTTGATGCATTTTCATCACCAGTACAACCGCTATCATCACAACCATTGTCTTTACCAATCATTGCATTCCAATAAGCTTTAAAACTATTTGGCTGACCTTTACCACCAATCTGAACTGTACGTGAAGCTCCCAATTCAAGATACGGCAAAGGTTGTGCAGTTAAACGTAATCCAATCAATTTTGCATCTGGTACAGCTTTATAGTCATCTAATTGACCTGCAAAAGCCTGATATTGCCAAGGTCCAATCCAAGACAACCATTTTGTTTCAAAAGCATCTTGAACTGCACGTTGTACAGTCACACCATATAGAGGGCGACTTGCATCGCCACGAATTAAGCTACCATCATGCCCTGGTCCCCAATAAGTTGGAATTTGACCTGCAATAACCCATTGATTCCAAAGCTTACCAGCTATATAAGAGCCCTCTACATTTGCATCATTTCCATTATCAATTAATGGATCTTTTTCACCATTGACACGAAGTTTAGCAACCCAATTGTCACCACCAGCATTCAACTCAGCTGCGATTTGATATTGAGATTTTTGGTTATCACCAAATGCTTGGGGAACTGTCTTTAAATCCGTACCAGCATGCAAACCCACTTTTACAGTTGCATTGTCTGCCTGCAAAGTGTTTATCACAGAGTTCACAACTTTTTGCTGTGTATTATTAGTCACTTTCGCTTGTGACAACGCTCTTTGAATTTCATCACCACTTAACGGCCATGTAGATGTACTGATTTGAATGACACCTTGCTGGTTTAACCAATTTAGATCAGTACGTAAATTTTCATCGTTGAGCACTAAGCCTTGCGCAAAAATAGTCGATGAAAACGAGGCAAATAATGCGATAGAAAGCGATTTTTTAGAAACATGTCCAAACTGTTCTCAAGTTTATTTATGAGCACATCATCGTTTTTTTAGAGACACATTTCAATCCTCTAACCAAACAATAGACTTCTTGCAAAAATCAAAAAACGATCAACGTTTTGTTTGTTTTTTATCCACATTAAAAAGTCATGTTCTACTATCATGAGTACATGAAATATGAAAAAGTAAAGATG
>NZ_JBPKBJ010000066.1:0-17802 GCF_051390655.1 Acinetobacter sp. P1(2025) | reverse complement strand
TTCTACGTTTGATTGGTTTTGGGAAAAAAGAGGAATTTAAGAAAGTGCTCGCAATTTTAAGAAAGAAAAAGCCTGATAGGACAAGGGCTCTATGAAATTTGTCGTGTACAGAGAGATAGGTCAAAAGATCGATATTTGAGTTTTCAATTTTTTGATCGAAAATACTTAAAATCTGCATTTGCTTTTCAGCAAAGCTACTATCAGGTTGGATAGAGGAGAATAGTGAACGATTGGTTTGTGTAGGAATCGTTTCGTTTGTCTCTGTATTTAAAAGATTGGTCAGTGCATTAAAGTTAATAACGCACTTAGGACAACAAACCATGCCCTGAGCAACACTGAGTTGTGAAGGGGTCACTTTATACACGGTTGAGCATTTAGGGCAGCGGGTTTGTTTTTCACTCATGAGGAACAATATTCTCAAATTGTTGTTTTGCGTTTTCCTGAAATGCGACACCAGTTCTCTTCGCGCTTTTCGATCTCTAATATATCAAAAAACTCAGAGTAAACACTAGAAACATCAGCAACTTGCTCTTCGATTACACCAGCAAGTGCGAACTCCCCCTCATTTTTAATTAAAGTTGAGAATTCAGGCGCTAAAGCCATTAGAGGTGCTGCTAAAATATTTGCAACAAGTATGTCCGATTGTTGACCTTTAAACTCGTTATTGAATTCTTCTGGTAAGCCAACGTACAGACGCTCAAGTACACCATTCAACTCTGCATTTTGTTTTGTTGCTAGAACAGCTTGTGGATCAATGTCTGTGGCATATACTTTTTTAGCACCTAATAGAAGAGCAGCAACACCCAAGATGCCTGACCCACAGCCGTAATCAATCACGATTTTATCTTTTACATCAGTCTTACCTAGCCATTGTAAGCATAGGAATGTACTGGCATGGTTACCTGTACCGAATGCTAAGCCTGGATCCAGTTTAATGTTGGTTGCATCCGCTTCAGGTGGCTCTAACCATTCTGGTACGATCCAATATTTTTCACCAATTTGAATTGGTTCGTAATAATCCATCCATGCGCGTTCCCAAACTTGGTTTTCTAAATACTCATGGCGCATTGGAACATCAGGGAGTTGTGCTTTTAAAAATGCTTCTAAAGTATCAACATCAATTGGAGCATCTTCTTCTTGTTGATAAATGCCCGTTACAATGACTTTATTCCAAAGAGGGGTTTCACCTGGTAATGGCTCAAGCAGTGCTTGATCTTCGGCATCATCTAGCGTAACGCTGACAGCACCCAAAGAAAGGAGCAAAGTTTCAGTTAGTTCAACTTGTTCTTGATCGACAGTAATATGAATTTGTAGCCAGTTCACAGGAAAACCTAAGTTAATGTATTTTGGTTATTGTAATAGATTCAGACCATGCAGAGGGATTATAAAATAGACTGATTACAATTTTAAGATGTTTTTTCAAACATAATTCTTTTGATATAGCCTGAACAAAAAATAAGGATGCTGAACAGCATCCTTATATAACTATATATAGGTGTCCAATTTCTTATGGAGCTGTTTGTTCAATTTGTGGAGCTGATTGTTCCATTGGAGGAGGTGTCATTTCCATAGGCTGAACAGGCGCAATCACTGGTCGAGGTTCTGATTGTGTTTCTGAAATCTTAGTTTGAGTTTCAGGCATTGTATTATTCGCAGGCATTGGAGGTTGGAATGCCAATTTACCAGCTTCATTTGGCTCACATGTACCATTAAAGACAACACCTTTGTAGGCAAATGAAATCATATCACCTTGTTTTTTGCCCTTACATACTTGTTGATACTTTTGAGTTTGTGCATCAACTGTGGTTTTTGCATTGGTTTGTGCTGTTACAGCAAAACACAGGCTACAAATAAGCGTCGAAAATAAAAGCTTAGTGTTCATATCATTTTCCTAAAGTATTTGTTATGCACTAATAATGATAAGAATTTTTTGAATCGGAACAGTGGATATCAGGTTAATAGTTATAAGTCCATGTGTTAACAATGCATGAAAAGTGCAACATTAAGTTTTATTTTGTATATATTTAAATCAAGCTAAGCAGATGGGGATTACAAGAATATTGACGGATTTTGTCAACTTAATAGAAAACTTCTGTATAATACTCTGTCATTTTTTAAATACACATTACCACTATGCACTATCCTAAAGTTTACGACGTTATCGTAATTGGTGGCGGTCACGCTGGTACGGAAGCTGCGCTTGCGGCGGCTCGTATGGGAAGACAAACATTATTGTTGACGCATAATATTGAGACTTTGGGGCAGATGAGCTGTAACCCAGCGATTGGTGGTATTGGTAAATCGCACTTAGTGCGTGAGATAGATGCGCTTGGCGGCGCAATGGCACTTGCTGCTGATAAGGGCGGTATTCAATTCCGTATTTTAAACTCGCGCAAAGGTGCTGCTGTGCGTGCGACGCGTGCTCAAGCAGACCGTGTCCGTTATAAAGCCGCAATTCGTCATACTTTAGAAAACCAAGCGAATTTGGATATTTTCCAACAAGCTGCTGACGATTTAATTGTTGAAGGCGATACCGTAAAAGGTGTTGTGACCCAAATGGGTATTCGTTTTGATACCAAAACCGTTGTACTCACCACGGGTACTTTCTTAGGTGGTGTCATTCATATCGGGTTGCAAAATTCGAGCGGTGGTCGTGCAGGTGATCCTCCTTCAATTGCTTTGGCGCATCGTTTACGTGAGTTAAAACTTCCAGTAGGTCGTTTAAAAACAGGTACACCACCGCGTATTGACGCGCGTACCGTTGATTTCTCTGTGATGACACCACAACCAGGTGATTTCCCATCTCCAGTAATGTCATTTATGGGTGATGTATCGATGCACCCTGAACAAGTGAACTGCTACATCACTCATACCAGTGAAAAAACACATGAAATTATTCGTGGTGGTTTAGATCGTTCACCTATGTATACAGGTGTGATTGAAGGGGTAGGTCCTCGTTACTGTCCTTCGATTGAAGATAAAATTCATCGTTTTGCTGATAAAGATTCGCATCAGGTGTTTCTTGAGCCTGAAGGTTTAGATACGCATGAGCTTTATCCAAATGGTATCTCAACCTCATTGCCATTTGACGTTCAGTTCAATCTTGTACGTTCGATTCGTGGTATGGAAAATGCTCATATCTTGCGTCCAGGTTATGCAATTGAATATGACTATTTCAATCCGCAAGCATTGAAATTTACGCTTGAAACTAAAGCAATTCAAAACTTGTATTTTGCTGGTCAAATTAATGGTACCACTGGTTATGAAGAAGCAGGTGCTCAAGGTTTACTTGCTGGTTTGAATGCAGCACGTCGTGCTTGGGAACAAGAAGAGTGGACACCAAAACGTGATCAAGCATATATGGGCGTACTGGTAGATGACCTGATTACATTAGGGACTAAAGAACCATATCGCATGTTTACCTCACGTGCAGAATATCGTTTGATGCTTCGTGAAGATAATGCAGATCAACGTTTAACCCCAATTGGTCGTGAACTCGGTTTAGTTGATGACGAACGTTGGGCTGCATATAGCGAAAAAATGGAAGCTGTTGAGCGTGAGACATCACGTTTACAACACTTATGGGCAGCACCGAATAACCCAATGGGCAAAAAGTTTGTTGAAATGACGGGTGCAGACCTAAGCAAAGAGTGTAGCGCGATTGATTTATTGAAACGTCCAAATATTAATTTTGGTCAAATTGCTGAACTTACAGGCTCAGAGGTTTCTGAACAGGTCGGTGAGCAAATTGAAATTGCTGTGAAATATGAAGGTTATATCAACCGTCAACATGATGATGTTGCTCAGATGAAACGCCTTGAAGAAACGAAGATTCCTGCTGACTTTGAATATGATGGTGTTTCAGGTTTATCTCGCGAGATCACTCAAAAGCTTAAAACAGTTCGCCCTGAAACTTTAGCGCAAGCAAGCCGTATCCCAGGTGTGACTCCTGCAGCAGTTCAGTTGGTGATGATTACGATTCGTAAAAATAATATGGCGAAGAAATCTGCTTAAATATTATTAATAGATTCTTGATCTTAGAACCAGAAAACACCCTTTTTATTAAAGGGTGTTTTTTTATGATTGAATTAATAGATGTGAAATGTTTGTTTGGATAGAGCAGGTGTGGTAAATGAAAAGTTGGATATTTTTATTAGTAGCGATCACAGCAGAAGTGATTGCGACATCTGCACTGAAAAGTAGCGAAGGGTTTACAAAGCCATTTGCTTCGATCATTGTGATTTTAGGTTACATCATTGCATTTTATTGCTTATCTTTGACCCTGAAAACAATTCCAGTTGGTATTGCTTATGCGATATGGTCTGGGGTAGGAATTGTATTCATCACGACCTTTGCTTGGTTTTTCTATGATCAAAAATTGGATCTATGGGGAATTATCGGCATAGCATTAATTATGTGTGGTGTGTTGATTCTAAACCTTTTATCAAAATCTAGTCCGCATTGATTTATTTCCGAATAATAATTAAAACCGAACGAAGCGTTCGATTTTAATTTAATGTTTAATCATTTTTATAAAGTAACTTCGATACCTAGACGCAGATTTTTCCTATCAAATTGAGTATTTGCATCAATTTCCGCATAAGCTTTTGGCAATAAACGACGAGCTAATTTATTGACCCTGTTTTCCATCCATCAGGAAATTTGTTTATTCGATATCTGCCGACAGATCAAATCTATACTGAGCTAGGTGCTACATATGTGGGTGATGCAAAAGTTCATCCAAATGGTAATCTCAATAGTACATCCACTGATTTAAAAGGTTTTACAAGACTTGATGCTGCGATTGGTTATAGTGCAAATCCTTGGAATATTACGCTTGCCGTGAATAATTTAACCAACAAAGAATATTGGCGTTCGGACTCTATGCCTGGAACACCACGTAACTTCTTAGTAAGAGTTAACTATCAGTTCTAAAAGCGATTTTTAGCAATATCAAATAGTACCTTTAAGCGATAAAGGTACTTTTTAAGCTTAAATTATTACTGATTTAATAAATATTAATTAATCAATTGGTAAAATATTAAAATTATCTAATTGAATTTATGTAAAAGTTGTTGATTAAAATACTTTATTATTCTAGTATTTAAGTGTGTAAAAAATAATCAAATTCAGCTTTTGTCGGAAAAATTTATTGTGACATTACGTTTGTTTTTTATTTAAAAGTTTTAATTGATATACATTTGTACACATTTGTTAGTATTTAAGAAAAGCATACATTAGAGATAATAATAATGAAGATAGTACTTTCAATACTTATTCTCTGTTCTGTTTTTATTTTGGGTTATGCGGTTTATGTTGATTCGCAGAACAAAAAAAGACAAGAGCTGATGAAGATTGTGAACGATGCAGAACATAGCCTAAATTCGATTCAACACAATCCAAATTATGTGAAGCATTCTCGATTAGCGACCTACCGAAGCGAATAATTAAGTTCTCAGGTGAAATGTCACAGGATTTAGCTTTTTTTATCGGGTTGTGTCCAAGTTTTTATTAGAATCTGTTAAAATATTTACCATTAAATAAAAAAGCTGCATCTTGTTATGCGGCTTTTTACATTTTGAAATCGGAACCAAATTTATACATCTCCTCTGTATAGCAAGCGTGAAACTGGCATGTAGATTGCTTTTAGCCTTGTATACCATTTTGTGTACATTCAAAAAATTATTTGAAACACAAGCGTATAGATTTCATATTCTACGATCTTAGATTTTAACAGGTGCTATATGACAACGCCTAATGCTTCAGTTGGACTGTTAGAACGCTTATTTAAATTAAGTGATAACAAAACCAACTTTAGAACAGAAGTTCTAGCAGGTGTAACCACATTTTTGACCATGTGTTACATCATCATTGTAAATCCACTCATTCTTTCTGAAACCGGAATGGATCATGGTGCTGTGTTTGTTGCAACCTGTTTGGCTGCTGCAATCGGGTGTTTGGTCATGGGGATTGTGGCGAATTATCCGATCGCACTCGCACCAGGTATGGGTTTAAATGCATATTTTACCTATTCTGTGTGTTTGGGTATGGGGGTGCCTTGGCAAACTGCTCTAGCAGCGGTATTTGTCTCAGGTCTTGTTTTCCTTGCTATCAGTTTCTTTAAAATTCGTGAGGCAATCGTCAATGCGATTCCGATGTCTTTAAAGTTCGCGATTGGTGGGGGAATTGGTCTTTTCCTTGCATTGATTGCGCTTAAAAATGCAGGAATTATTGTAGATAATCCAGCGACATTGGTTGGATTGGGTGATATTAAACAGCCAACAGTATTGTTAGCATTATTCGGATTTTTAATGATTGTTGTTTTGCATCAATTAAAAGTTCGTGGTGCAATCATCATCAGTATTTTAGTTGTCACTGCAATAGCGACTGTTTTGGGTTTGAATGAATTCAAAGGTGTTGTAGGACATATCCCATCAATCGCACCTACTTTTATGCAAATGGATTTTGAAGGTCTATTTACTGCAAGTATGGTCGGGGTTATTTTTGTATTCTTTATCGTTGACTTGTTTGATAGTACCGGGACTTTGGTGGGTGTTTCACATCGCGCTGGATTGCTTCAAGATGGTAAATTACCACGATTAAAGAAAGCCCTATTTGCTGACTCAACTGCAATTGTAGCGGGAGCTGCATTAGGTACATCATCTACCACCCCGTATATTGAATCAGCTTCTGGTGTAGCGGCTGGTGGTCGCACAGGTTTAACGGCGGTTGTGGTTGCTTTACTTTTCATTGGCTGCTTATTCTTAGCTCCTTTGGCACAATCCGTACCAGGTTTTGCAACTGCACCAGCACTATTATTTATCGGTGTGCTAATGATTCAAGGAATTACGCACATTGATTGGGATGATATTACTGAAGCTGTACCTGCATTTTTAACGATCGTATTTATGCCATTTACCTATTCAATTGCCGATGGTATTGCAATGGGTTTCATTAGTTATGCATTGGTTAAGCTGTTTACGGGTAAGGCAAAAACAGTACCTTATATGGTGTGGATTATTGCTGCACTTTGGGTATTTAAATTTGTTGCATTTGGTGGCTAAGCCACTTAAAACTAAGTGATAAAACCTTTAAAGGGTGTACCGTGTTAGGCAGCACCCTTTTTTATTTAGACGTGGAGTTTATATGGATCAAATCGAGCTGATTCGTGCTTTGCCCAAAGCCGAATTACATGTGCATATTGAAGGGACATTTGAGCCAGAGTTGATGTTCGCTATTGCACAGCGCAATCAGATTCAGATTCCTTATCAATCTGTTGAAGAAGTGAAACAGGCTTATAACTTTCATAACCTTCAATCTTTTTTAGATATTTATTATGCTGGCGCCAATGTGTTAGTGCATGAGCAAGACTTCTACGATTTAGCTTGGGCATACTTTGAAAAATGCGCAGAAGATCGAGTGGTACATACAGAAATGTTCTTTGATCCACAAACACACACTGAGCGTGGTGTTAAGTTTGTTACCGTTTTAAATGGTTTAAAGCGTGCATGCACCGATGCAAAAGAAAAGTTGGGTATTAGCTCTCAATTGATTATGTGTTTCTTGCGCCATTTAAGTGAAGAAAAAGCATTTGAAACGTTAGAACAAGCCTTGCCATTCAAAGATGACATTATTGCCATAGGTTTGGATTCAAGTGAAGTTGGACACCCACCATCAAAATTTGAACGTGTTTTTGCCAAAGCACGAGAAGCTGGTTTCTTGATCGTCGCACATGCTGGAGAAGAAGGTCCTCCTGAATATATATGGGAAGCTTTAGATTTACTTAAGGTGAATCGTATTGATCATGGTGTTCGTTCAGAAGAAGACGAGCAACTGATGACGCGCCTGATTGCAGAGAAAATGCCCTTAACAGTGTGCCCGTTAAGTAACTTAAAGCTCTGTGTCGTGAAAGATATGACTGAGCATAACATTCGTCGTTTGCTACAAAAAGGTGTGCATGTCACTGTAAACTCGGATGATCCTTCATATTTCGGTGGATACATGAATGATAACTTTATTGCGATTCAACAAGCTTTGAATTTATCAAATGAAGAATTAAAGCAGCTTGCGATTAACTCTTTTGAAGCTTCGTTTATTTCTGATGATGATAAGCAGAAATGGATTACCGAAGTTAGAAAAATCTAATGCATAAAAAAACCGCGATAAGCGGTTTTTTTATATCAATTTTTATTTGGGTTGTCTTAGCATGCTGAGCAATACATTATCTTTGTCGATGAGATGATGTTTAATCGCTGCGAGAATATGACCTGCAATGAGTAAGCCCGCAAACCACGATATATAAATGTGTAGGGGTTTAACGATTGCTAATAAATCTGGATTGTCTTGAACTAGACGAGGAATTTCAAATAAGTATAAAACAGGGGCAGGGTGACCAGCGCTCCAACTGAATAAACAGCCTGTAATGGGTAGGGCTAATAACATTAAATATAATAAAAAATGACCAATGTGTGCCAAGGTTTTCATCATTGGTGACATGGCATTTGGTAGTTGTGGGGCTGGATGGGTATAACGCCAAAAAATTCTTATAACGACTAAAAAGATAATGGTTGTTGCAATATTCTTATGAAGTGTAATAACAGTGCCTTTAAACGTTCCATCAACTTCATAACTTAAAAAATTTCCACTGTAAAATCCAATAAGCCATGCAACGATAAAAATAGCGGCCATGAGCCAATGTAATACTTGTGCTGTGCGAGTGTAGTACTGTGCTGAGGTTGACATCGCAACATCCTAGCTGTGATATGATTTTGTAGATTTTAAATAGCGTTATTTATTCCTCATACGGTGTATATGTAACAGAGCGTCTTGTCCTTGCAACGATTATTAATCGAACTCGTTATGTTTAAATATGTAATAAGTCGGTAGTGACAATTGCTTAATAAAATGCTTTGTGCAAAATACGACTGCAATTAAGTCGCTATAAGGTTAAAAGTTGTGAAAAAATTATTGTTGGCTCTGCCAGTATTATTTGTTTTAAATGGATGTGTTGCGCCAAATACAAATACTTCTACAACACCATCTACATCTCAACAGTTAGGTGTAACGGCATTAAAGGTTGCGGTTAATGCTAAATGTATGAGTGAAATCAATACATTACCTGCATGGAAAACAGCAACACGTTTGATGACCACTGAACAGCGTGAAAATATTCAGATTGATGTTTGTGGGTGTGTAAGTGAAAAAGCGCCCAATAGTGTAACGACTTTGGAGTTGGCTACAGCTGCAATTGATCCAACTGCAAGAGCAACGATCGTGAATCAAGTGGTTGCTGAAACTGTTAATGCCTGCGTGTCTGAAGCATTAAAGAAATAAAAGTAAGATACATAAGCAAAGCTGAATAATTTTCAGCTTTGTTTCTTAGCAAAATAATTTTATAGGGGCTTAGGAAGTTAAAGAGGATTGTTACGGAGTAATTTAAGCAAATCGAGATATAAATTACCGTTCCGATGATTGAAGCGATACTCCGTTTCTTTAAGATGCAAATAAAACATCTTTTTGTCAATTCCATTAAACTTGACGAGTCGCTTTTTAGCATATCCCCAGAATGATTCTATGCCGTTAATATGACGCTCCCCGCATGCAAATTCGTTGTCCCCATGATTCACTCTTAAATGTTTGTCAAAACCAATATCAACTAAACCATCATAGCCTCTCCATCCATCTGTATTGATCACAGAATCAAGCTCTATATGCCCCCGAATAATACCCTGTAGCGTAGCTTTGGAGCACTCAGGCACAATTTCTGTGTATACGTTTCCATCTCTTTTGAGTAGTCCAAATACAATGGTTTTTCCTGATGCACCACGTCCACGTTTTCCTCGAATACGACGAGCACCAAAGTAGGATTCATCAAGTTCAACGATACCGTTGAAAGGAGATATTTCCTCACATTGAGCCGCAATCTTTTTACGCAACCTGATGTAAATTGTATTGATGGAACGTACAGAAATATTGGTGAGTTTAGCTGTATCTGAAGCAGTTAAATCCATGGCAAAAAAGCGAATGATCTGTCTGAATTTTGCCTCTGTGATTCTTGAACGGGAATAGTATCTATTTTTTGCTTTCATATAAGGAAGTTACCATACTTTTTGATATGCTTAACTTCCTAAGCCCCTTTTATATATTCTTGTAATTTTAGATCGTTTTCAGATGCTTAAAACGTTAAATTAATCATGATATTATTCAACTAAAATGGTAATTAAATGTATAAGAATAAATTTGTTTTGGCAATTTCAACGGTGTTTGCTTTGGCGGCTTGTAGTACTGTGCAAAGTGGCGAGCAAAGTAATTTAAAATTAGGAACATCTGCACTTCAGTTTGCTGCACAGACTAAGTGAAATCATGATATTGATGATTTTGCAGCTTGGAAAATTGCAAGTAAATTAATGACAAAGACCCAGAAGAAAGAGAAGAAAACCCAAATTTGTAAATGCGTTGGCAAAAATGCACCTACTGTTTTATCACCTTCAGAATTGGCACTTGCTGCAGTGGATTCTAAAGCGCGAACAGCTTTAACAGGTGTAGCAGTAGCTAAAACTATGAATGCTTGTGTATCAGAAGTGGTAAAATAGTTCTGTATTCAATTGACTTTGATTGGCTGCTAAAATGCAGCCAATTTTTTGCGAGTAAATTATGTTTGTTGCTGGTGTAGATGAAGCAGGGCGCGGTCCTCTAGTGGGTTCAGTTGTTGCAGCTGCGGTGATCCTAGATCCTAATAATCCAATCGAAGGATTAAATGATTCTAAGAAATTAACTGAAAAGAAACGCGAAAAGTTGTTTATAGAGATTAAAGAAAAGGCATTAGCTTGGTCGATTGCTGAAGCGACACACACTGAAATTGATGAAATGAATATTCTGCAAGCCACATTTCTTGCAATGCGCCGTGCGGTCGAAAATTTAAAGACCACGCCACACAAAGTAATTGTAGATGGTAATCAAATTCCAAAAGGGATTGAGATTGCATGTGAAGCAATTGTGGGAGGTGATGCGACTCATGCTGAGATTAGTGCAGCCAGTATTTTAGCTAAAGTTACACGTGATCATCAAATGAAGACCTTAGATGAATTATATCCTGATTATGGGTTCGCAAAGCACAAAGGTTATCCTACAAAAGCGCATTTTGAAGCTATTGCAGCACACGGCGTAATTGATCAACATCGTCGTAGTTACGCGCCTGTAAAAAAAGCTTTAGGTTTATAATTTCTTGTAAATTGAGGTTTTAAATACAATTAAAGCGACCATCTTGTGTCGCTTTAATTATGTGGGGAGAATTCTGAAAATTAACGATTAAAGTTATTATGTCGCGGAAAATCGCTATTATCTTCTTCATACGAAAGTTGATAATCCTGATCAAGATGTTGTAAATGCTCATGCATGGCACGTTCATGTTGGATACGTTGGTAAATTTCCTCACGATGCACAGAAACTTCTTTTGGAGCATTAACACCAATACGCACCTGATTGCCTTTTACGCCAAGCACAGTAACACTGACTTGATCCCCAATCATTAATGTTTCTCCGACACGACGGGTCAGAATCAGCATGTTTATCTCCTTGCTAAACGCTTAAACTTGCGACAGGGAATTCATTGTTCGAAAGCACAGCCTTAATATACAGAAAATTCCAACAGAAATATGTAAAAAACATTATTTTTCGTACGTTCTGTTGAGAATCACTGAAAAACCTCAAAGGTTAATATAACAGAGCCACTGTAGTAAAAACTATAGTGGCTCTGTTTTTTTTGCTATTTACTTGAAAGTAAATATGTTTAACAAGCTATTAATTAAGCACGTGCACTGCTTTCGCCGTGTTCACGATCTAGACCAAAAGCTGTGTGTAAACAACGTACGGCAAGTTCTAAATAGTTTTCTTCGATAAGTACAGAAATTTTGATTTCTGATGTTGAAATCATCAAAATATTAATGCTTTCATCAGCTAATGCAGTAAACATTTTGCTTGCAACACCTGCATGCGAACGCATACCCACACCTACGATTGATACTTTAACGATATCATCACGAGTAACAACTTCACATCCTTCAATGCTGCTTGCTGTTTGCTCTAAAATCGCCTTAGCTTTTGCTAAATCATTGCGATTTACAGTGAATGTGAAATCAGTTGTACCATCTTCTTCAACGTTTTGGATAATCATATCCACTTCGATGTTGGCATTGCTGATAGGTGACAAGATTTTAGATGCAATACCTGGTTCATCAGGAACACCTAAGATCGTTAATTTTGCTTCGTCACGGTTAAATGCAATACCTGCGATGATTGGTTGTTCCATATCGTCTTCAGCCTCAGTCGTAATTAGTGTGCCTACATTTTGTTTGAATTCTTCATCGAATGCGCCGTCATCGTCATTATCAAAACTTGATAATACACGTAATGGAACTTGATATTTACCTGCGAATTCAACAGAGCGAATTTGTAAAACTTTTGAACCCAAAGATGCCATTTCTAGCATTTCTTCAAAAGAAATACGATCAACCTTTTTCGCTTTAGGTGCGACACGTGGATCAGTTGTATAAACGCCATCAACATCAGTGTAAATCTGACATTCATCAGCTTTTAATGCAGCTGCAATTGCAACACCAGAGGTATCAGAACCACCACGACCTAAAGTTGTGGTATTTCCTTCGGCATCAAAGCCTTGGAAACCTGCAACAACGAGAACACGACCTGCATCTAAATCTTTGGTCATGACATCAGTATCAATAGATTCAATACGCGCTTTGGTAAAAGCACTGTCCGTTTTGATACCAACTTGACGACCAGTATATGACTTAGCTTCTACACCAATTGAATTCAGTGCCATAGCTAACATGGAAATCGTTACTTGTTCACCCGTTGACACCATTTGATCTAATTCACGTGGGTCAGGGGTGTTGGTAATGGCTTTTGCAAGCGCAAGTAAGCGGTTCGTTTCACCACTCATTGCAGACACAACAACGACCACTTTGTGACCGTGATCATGCCAGCGCTTGACACGACGAGCAACATTTAAAATGCGCTCAGGAGTACCCATAGAAGTACCGCCATATTTTTGAACGATTAATGCCATAGTTGTTCCATATAAGCCATGACCCTGAGAGGCATCAGGGTCAGTTACACAAAAGTGAAGTTCTTATTGCTCAAGCCAAGCAGGCAATGCTGCAAAAACTTGATCAAACTTCTCGTTTAGTGGCGCGCCACCTTGTGCTAAGTCAGGTTTACCACCACCTTTACCACCTAGCTCTTGAGCCAAGTGTTTGATGATGTCACCCGCTTTTAGATTTGCAGCATATTGTTTAGCGACGGACGCGATTAAACTCACTTTATCGCCTTCAACGCCAGCTAAAATAATGACTGCATCTTCCAATTTTGATTTTACGCTGTCATGCAAATTGCGTAATGACTTTGCATCTAAACCTTTTACGGTTGTGATTAACGTTTGACGACCAGCGATTTCTTTAACTTGGTCTAATAAATCAGCAGCTTGGAAACTTGCTAATTTTTGATTTAACTGTTCAATTTGTTTTTGCAAACTTGATGCAGTCTCAACAATTGCTTCAACTTTTTCTACAGTTTGTTCTTTCTGAGCTTTCAATAAACCATTAATTGTTTGGATATCGTTGTCAGCTTTTTGAACAGCTTCTAAAGCTTTAGTTCCTGTTACAGCTTCAATACGACGAACGCCAGCTGCTACACCACCTTCAGAAGTGATCTTGAATAAGCCGATATCACCTGTACGTTTAACGTGGATACCACCGCAAAGTTCGATTGAGAAGTTTTTCTCTTCGATAATTGAACCCATCGACAGAACGCGAACTTCTTCGCCATACTTCTCACCAAACAGCATCATCGCACCTTTGGCTTTTGCAGACTCAATGTCAAGCAATTCAGTTGTCACTGGAGTGTTTGCAATAACTTCAGCATTCACTAGACGTTCGATTTGTTGAAGCTGTTCAAATGTCACTGGTTGGTCGTTGGCAAAGTCGAAACGTAAAATATCGCTTGCAACCAATGAGCCTTTTTGCTGAACGTGACCACCTAAGATTTGACGTAAAGCTGCATGTAGAAGGTGAGTGGCAGAGTGATTACGCGCTGTAGCAGCACGAATATCTGCTTTAACTGTTGCTTCAACATTTTGAGTTGCTTTTAAGCTACCCATCGTCACGATACCTTGATGCACAAAAGCACCACCAGATTTCTTAGTATCTTGTACTTCGAAAATACCTGTATCGTTTTTGAAAATACCTGTATCGCCGATTTGACCACCGCTTTCTGCATAGAAAGGCGTTTGGTTTAAAACGATAAGCGCTTCATCGCCCTCATTGATTTCATCAACTTGAGTACCGTCTTTGTAGATTGCAACGATTTGACCTTGACCTTGAGTTGCATCATAGCCATCAAATTGAGTTTCACCTTCAACTTTGACAATACTATTATAGTCAACTGCGAATTTACCTGCGTCACGTGCACGTTGACGTTGTGCAGCCATTTCAACTTCAAAGCCAGTTTCGTCGATGGTAAAACCACGTTCACGTGCAATATCAGCAGTTAAGTCAGTTGGGAAGCCATAAGTGTCGTAAAGTTTAAATACAGTTGCACCTGGAATCACAGTATCTTTCAACTGTGAAAGCTCAGCTTCTAAAAGCTTCAAACCTTGCTCAAGTGTTTTTGCAAATTGTTCTTCTTCACGTAGTAAAGTCGCTTCAATCACATCTTTACGTGATGCAAGCTCTGGATAAGCTTCACCCATAACTTCGACTAATGGTTGTAGCATCTTGTAGAAGAATGTACCTGTAGCGCCTAGCTTATTACCATGACGTACTGCACGACGGATAATACGACGTAGAACATAACCACGACCTTCATTTGATGGGTTTACGCCATCAGCAATCAAGAAGCAGCAAGAACGAGCATGGTCAGCCAGTACACGTAATGATGGTTGTCCTTCATCTTGAATGCCAATGATATTTGCAGCAGCTTTTAGCAAGTGTTGGAACAAGTCGATTTCGTAGTTGGAATTAACATGTTGTAGAACAGCAGAAATACGTTCCAAGCCCATACCTGTATCTACAGATGGAGCTGGGAGAGGGTGCATCACACCATCAGCAGTACGATTGAACTGCATAAATACGTTGTTCCAGATCTCGATAAAGCGATCGCCATCTTCTTCTGGAGAACCAGGTAATCCACCCCAAATGTGATCACCATGATCATAGAAAATTTCAGAACAAGGACCACACGGACCAGTATCACCCATAGCCCAGAAATTATCTGATGCGTACAGACCACCTTTGTTGTCACCGATACGAATGATACGGCTTGCGTCTAAACCAATCTCTTTGTTCCAAATATCAAATGCTTCGTCATCAGTATGGTAGACAGTGACATATAAACGATCTTTAGGTAATGCTAGCCATTGCTCGTTCGTTAAAAAATCCCAAGCAAATTTTAATGCATCACGTTTGAAGTAATCACCAAATGAGAAGTTACCTAACATTTCAAAGAAAGTATGGTGACGTGCTGTGTAACCTACATTGTCTAGGTCATTATGTTTACCACCTGCACGCACACATTTTTGAGAAGAAACAGCACGTACATAGTCACGCTTTTCTAACCCAAGAAAACAATCTTTAAACTGGTTCATACCAGCATTTGTGAATAATAAAGTAGGGTCGTTGGCGGGAACGAGTGAACTCGAAGCGACACGTGTATGCCCTTGCGATTCAAAGTAACGCAAAAATGCTTCACGAATTTCAGCTGATGTCATAAAACGAGTACTCACAACCAAGACACTCCATAATTTTGAATTTGGCTATATGTAAAATAGGCGAGTTGTTTTTGAATTTTTGCAAACAAAGCGCATTTACATGGCGTAGATTTTAAAAGTGCTAAATTATAACGGAAAATGTGTGCCCGACCAACGATTTTGCAAGCAATATCATATAAAACTGTGTTTCAGCTAAAAATCTATATTCAACAAGGCTGATCATGTTTTACCATATAGCAAGAAAATATGATGTTTTGATGAATATAAGGGCTTTGCATGCAACGTGTCGCTATCAATGGATTTGGTCGAATTGGTCGAAATGTATTACGTGCATGGTTTGAAAGCCCTAAGCAATTTCAATTTGATATTGTTGCGATTAATGATATTGCTGATGTTCAAACTTTAGTTCATCTCTTTAAATATGACACAACGCATGGTCGTTTTGCTGGTCAAGTCGATATTGAGATTGAGAACGAACAAATTTTTTTAAATATTCATTCAAATCAAAGACAACTAAAGCTGCAAGTATTTAAACAGGCGCAGCCAGAACTATTACCTTGGGCTGGTTTGGTTGTAGATGTTGTGCTCGAATGCACAGGTTTATTTCGATCGAGAGCTGATGCAACACGTCATATAGATGCAGGAGCAAAGCGAGTAATTATTGGTGCAGCACCATTTGATTCTGTTGATGCAGCTATCGTCTATGGTGTTAATCATGCTGATGTCAAACCTACTGATCAAATTATTTCTAGCGTTTCTTGTACGACACAGGCCTTAGTGCCTTTGGTCAAAATTATTGATGATGCTTTTGGCATTGATACTGCTCTCATGACCGAGATCCATGCAGTGACTGCAGATCAATCAGTTTTGGATCATGCTCATCGTGATCTACGAAGAGCCAGAGCGTCTGGACAAAATATTATTCCTACTACTTCAAGTGCTTTGGGCGCATTAAAACGCGTGATGCCAAAAATGGATGGTCGTATAGATGGGTACTCTATTCGTGTACCGACTATCAATGTTGCAGCTATAGATCTTTCATTTGTTTCACATTCACCGATCACAGTTCATAAAATTAATGAAGTTCTAAGTAAAGCTGCTAAGTTTGACTATGCTCAAATTATGCAAGTGACCGATGAAGATTTGGTATCAAGCGATTTTAATCATTCGCCATATTCATTAATTGTCGACCTGACGCAAACGATGGTTGTGGGGCATCAAGCAAAAGTTTTTGCATGGTATGATAATGAGTGGGGTTATGCGAATCGATTATTGGATTTGTGTGAATCTTTTTAATATCTAAATAATAAAAAACAATTTATTGGGGAATGTAATGGGCTTAATGATGGTTTGGGGATTTATTGGATTATTGCTATTGGCAGTTTTATTTTTGTTTTGGTTCTTGTTTAAAAATAATCAACCTACTGATACTGCAAAAGATATCGTTAGGCTAGAGGAAAAAGTCTTGCATTTAGAGTTGCACCTCAAAAAAGGTCTTGAGATTATGCAAGATATGGCAAAAAAAATGCATGTCCAACAAGAAGTATTAGACAAGACGATTGCGAATGTTGCTGCTTTAGAAAAGCAGAATGCTGAATTGGTAGGAGTTCTAGAAATCGTGGTAAGGGGCACAAAAGGAAAAAGCTAAGTTCTTTGATTTGAGCAGTTTTATAAATCTACTACTTAGTCCAGCAGTTTCATATTTAGGAAAATACTATAAGCATATTTTACTTTAATTGTTTAAGTAACATTCACCATCAAAAAGTAATATCTCACCAATCGAGAACAGTCCAATAGTACAGATGTTGGGCACTTCTTTTCATGAAAAATAAGTGTTGTTTGTATTGATGAGTGATCTTAATGTATTGAATCTATTTGTTAAATTTAAAATAACAAGTTGGTGGCTTTCTAGGGTCTGTTGACATTTACTGTTCATAATTAAACCTATAAAGGTAGCCATAAAAATATACAGGCTAAGGCAACAGCACTTTGATAATTTCTTTTGAGCTTGTCATATCGAG
>NZ_JBPKBJ010000065.1:0-17892 GCF_051390655.1 Acinetobacter sp. P1(2025) | reverse complement strand
ATATTATTGGCGAGATTTTCAAGTCATGACAGCTGACAAAATAGAGCAATGGGTGGAGAAAGTATCAAACCAATTCGGAAAAGAATACATGTTTACTTTTTAATGGATACTTACCGTGATTGTTTGGAAAAACTTCTTCGGTGAAACAGGCATCTACGAGATTATTCCAGGTTTCGCATTCGCATTTGTCAGCATCGTGGTTGTAAGTTTGCTTGGTAAAGCACCAAATGCAAATGTTACTAGCCGCTTTGAACAAGCTGAAGAAATCTATGCTAGAGACATGAAATAATTCTTCAAAAAATTTAAGGGGCTTTAAAGCCCCTTTTTTTGATTCAAAATTTTGTCCTCGAATTGATTTTTATCTTCGAGCTATCCTTCACAACCTGCATCACGGGATAACTCCGTGTTTCTTTGACACCAGGTAACTGCCACAAAATCTGCCCTGCAATGCGGCGAAACTCCTCCATCCCGGCACTGCGCAATTTGATTAGAAAATCAAAGCCTCCACTCACCATATGGCATTCCACGATTTCAGGGTATTGCGTTACTGCATCAATAAAATCATCAAGTACGTTTGGAGTCGTTTTATCCAACAGTACCTCAACAAACACTAAAAAATTCGCATTAAGCTTCGCTGGATTAAGCTTTGCTTCATAGCCTAAAATAAATTCATCCTTCGTAAGCTTCTGCACACGAGCCATGACGGCTGTAGGAGATAGGTTCACTAATTCAGCTAATTTGCTGTTAGAAATTCTTCCATCTGTTTGAAGAATATCCAGAATTTTTAGATCTGTTCGATCTAATGTAGAAATAGGGCCATTCAACTGAATTTTCCTCTAAAAAATAGACTAAATATAGTGAGTTACTCGGGTTTTATTCTGTAATCATAAATTATCTAAACCTCTCTACTCAATATGTTCTAGAGATTGTTATTGGAATTTAGTATGAATACTTTGGATACTCCCGCACAAATGGACACAGCTCACAACGATGGTGGTTATATCACCGAATTTAAAGAAAAAAGTGAGTTTGAGCAACGCATTAATACAGCTTGGCGACGTGCTGAACCGGAAGCTGTCGCTGAACTTGCTGAAGCTGCAAACATCTCTCCAGATCTCGATCAAAAAATTTATGAACTTGCATTCGATCTAGCGAATAATCTACGTGAACGCAAAAGTTCTGCTGGTAAAGCAGGTATCGTGCAAGGTTTACTTCAGGAGTTCTCACTTTCTTCTCAAGAAGGTGTGGCACTCATGTGTTTAGCAGAAGCATTGCTTCGTATTCCAGATACTGCGACACGTGATCTTTTGATTCGTGACAAAATCAATCAAGGCAACTGGAAAGAGCACGTAGGTCAAAGTAGCCTCATGTTCGTAAACGCTGCTGCTTGGGGTTTGATGTTAACTGGAAAGTTAATGGAAACTCCAAAACAAACAAGTTTATCGAGTGTATTAACGGGCTTATTGGCACGTAGTGGTCGCGGTATTATTCGTAAAGCGGTTGACGTCGCTATGCGTATGATGGGTGAACAGTTTGTTACTGGTGAAACTATTGAAGAAGCACTTGAACATGCTAAGCCACTTGAACATAAGGGTTTCCGTTACTCTTATGACATGTTAGGTGAAGCTGCGCTCACAGATCACGATGCTGAACGCTATTACAACGATTATACCCAAGCGATTCATGCGATTGGTAAAGCATCTAATCGTCGTGGCGTCTATGATGGTCCTGGTATTTCTATCAAACTTTCAGCATTGCATCCTCGTTACCAACGCTCGCAAATCAGTCGTGTTCACCATGAACTTTATAACAAAGTTTTCGAACTCGCGTGTTTAGCTAAGCACTATGATATTGGTTTAAACATCGATGCTGAAGAATCGGAACGCTTAGAAATTTCTTTGGAAATGTTAGAGCGTCTATGTTTCGAGCCTAAACTTGCAAACTGGAAAGGCATTGGCTTTGTTATCCAAGCCTACCAAAAGCGTTGTTTCTTCGTTGTCGATTACATCATTGATCTTGCAAAACGCAGCAACAAACGTCTGATGATTCGCCTAGTGAAAGGTGCATACTGGGATAGCGAAATCAAAAAAGCTCAAATTGAAGGTATGACTGACTACCCTGTGTTCACACGTAAAGTGCATACAGATTTGTCATACATTGCTTGTGCGAAGAAACTTCTTGCTGCACCTGATCAAGTGTATCCACAATTTGCAACACACAATGCACAGTCACTTGCAACGATCTACAATCTAGCTGATCCAAGCAAATACTATCCTGGTCAATATGAATTCCAATGCTTGCATGGCATGGGTGAACCACTTTATGAACAAGTTGTGGGTTCAAAAGAAGACGGTAAACTTGGTATTCCATGTCGCGTGTATGCGCCAGTTGGTAATCATGAAACCCTATTGGCTTACTTAGTTCGTCGTTTACTTGAAAATGGTGCAAACACTTCATTTGTAAACCGCATTGCAGACAAAACATTAAAAGTAGATGATTTAATTCAATCACCTATCAAAGATATTCAAACTGCTGCAAAAGAAGAAGGCCAGCTTGGTTTAAAACATCCTGCAATTCCTCTTCCGCATGATTTATATCCATTGCGTCCAAACTCAAATGGTTTCGATTTAAACAACGACACACCGCTTGCAGACTTGGATGCTACGGCCCAAAAACTTCGTAATCACGTCTGGAAAAGTGCACCATTACTTGGATTTGAATCAACAGTTCATGATCAAAGTAATGCCCTTGCAATTACAAACCCTGCACAAAATAGTGAAATCGTAGGTTATGTAAACGAGGCAACTAGCGCTGATGTACAACTTGCACTAGAAGCAGCTGTACAAGCAGAGCAAAGTTGGGCTGCGACAAATAAAACTGAACGAGCAGCTTGCTTAAAACGCGCTGCGGATTTGATGGAAGCTCGCATCCAAGAATTGATGGTATTACTTTGCCGTGAAAGTGGTAAAACCTATGCCAATGCGATTGCAGAAGTACGTGAAGCAGTAGACTTCTTACGTTACTACGCAACTCAAATTGAAAACTTACCTGCAAATGCACAAGTGAAGCCATTAGGTACAGTTTTGTGTATCAGCCCATGGAACTTCCCTCTTGCGATTTTCTCGGGTCAGATTGCAGCTGCGTTAGTAAGCGGCAACTGTGTGATTGCAAAACCAGCTGAGCAAACTCCATTGATTGCAGCTCAAGCAGTTCAAATGCTTTGGGAAGCTGGTGTACCACGTGGTGCGGTTCAACTTCTACCTGGTCGCGGTGAAACAGTTGGCGCGCAATTGAGCCAAGATGATCGTATCCAAGGCATCATGTTTACAGGTTCTACAGAAGTTGCAAAAATCTTGCAAAAAACTGTGGCAAAACGCTTATCTCCGAATGGTCAACCAATTCCGTTAATCGCGGAAACAGGTGGTCAAAATGCCATGATCGTTGATTCATCTGCATTAACCGAACAAGTCGTATTGGATGTGGTAAGTTCTGCATTTGATAGTGCAGGTCAACGTTGTTCTGCTCTTCGTATCTTATGTGTTCAAGAAGATAGTGCTGCAACAGTTGTGAAAATGTTGAAAGGTGCAATGAAACAGTTGATCGTAGGTAATCCTGCTATCTTAAAAACTGATATTGGACCAGTAATTGATACTGAAGCAAAACAAACCATTGATAATCACATTCAAAAGATGAAATCAAAGGGCTACCCTGTTCATCAATTGATGTTTAACGATGCTGTAAGCCAACAAGCACTTGCTCAAGGCACATTTGTTCCACCAACTGCGATCGAATTACCAAACCTTGATGATTTAGAGCGTGAAGTATTTGGTCCTGTATTGCATATCATCACATATAAGTATGGTGAACTTGAGCAATTGATCGATCGCATCAATTCAAAAGGTTACGGCTTAACGATGGGTCTACACACACGTATTGATGAAACGATTAATACTGTCATCCAACGCGCAGAAGTAGGCAACTTATATATCAACCGTAATATCGTTGGTGCAGTTGTTGGCGTGCAACCATTTGGTGGTGAAGGCTTATCTGGTACAGGTCCTAAAGCAGGCGGTCCATTATATATGTATCGTTTGATGGAACATTGTTCTGAAAAAGTCTTAGCAACACCATTTGCTGTTAAATCAGAAGTTTCAACTTTTGAAGCAGTTTCAAATGTTGCTTACCAAAACTTATTAACTTGGGCTAAGCAAAATATGCCTCAAGCAATTCCAACGATTCCTGCATTTGGCGTTGGTAAATTCTATGAGTTGCAAGGTCCTACTGGTGAAAGTAACCAATACATTATCTTACCTCGTCATCGTGTGCTTTCTATCGCAAATGATGAAGCGAGCCAGTTACAGCAGTTACTAGCGATTTTCGCAGTAAGCAGTACTGCTGCTGTTACTAAAGATAATGCTTTCTTGGCTAAGCATCAGAAATCTTTACCAAAAGATGTGTTAGCAGCAATTAAAGTGATTTCAGACATCGAAAAAGATGCTTTTGATGCTGTTTTACATCATGGTTCAGTTGAACAATTAACTGAACTGCAAACGAAAATTGCGAACCGTTCTGGAGCAATCGTGGGCATTACTCATCTCAAGACAGATGAGCAGATTCCTCTAGAACGTCTAGTCATTGAACGAGCTATTAGTGTAAATACCGCTGCTGCCGGCGGTAATGCGAGGTTAATGACTTTATCTGAAGACTAATTTAAGTCTTCAAATCTCCCAGCCCGAACCATGTTCTACATGGTTCGGGTTTTTATTTTCTAATTTTAAGACAAATGGTTTTACAAAAATTTCCACAGCATCATGTAATGAAACCAATTCGTTTAAATCAGGGATAATCATAATTTCCCTGCACCTTTTACTGCTTTTTTGATACCATTCCACTTTAGTTTTTACTTACAGTTTTCTTTTTTATGACCGTATCTTACCAACAGCAACTTCAAGAGAAAGTTGAACGAATCACCGCACAATTTGCACCGTTCAATCCCCCTGCTTTAGAAGTATTTCAATCACCTGAGCAACATTTTCGTATGCGTGCAGAATTCCGTATTTGGCACACTGAAGATGATTTGTTTTATGCCATGTTTGAACGTGCTGAAGATGGTAAGCAAAAAGCTGTTATTCGTGTCGATGATTTCCCGATTGCTGATAGCAGTATCAATAAATTAATGCCACAACTACTAGAAGAATTAAAAGCAACTCCGATTCTTTCGCAACGTATTTTTGAAGCAGATTTCCTATCCACTTTAAGTGGCGAAATGTTGGTAACGCTGATTTACCATCGCCGTTTGGATGTAGAATGGGAAAGTGCAGCAAAAGCACTTGCTGATAAATTAAATATTAAAATTATGGGACGTAGCCGCGGTCAAAAGGTCATTATTGGAGATGATTACGTTGTTGAGCAACTTAATGTTCATGGACGTACTTTCAAATACAAACAAATTGAAAGCAGCTTTACCCAGCCTAATGCTCAAGTCTGCCAACATATGCTTGAATGGGCTTGTGATGCTGCGGAAGGTGCTCAAAAAGATTTACTAGAACTGTATTGCGGTAATGGTAACTTTACTCTACCACTGTCTCTGAAATTTAAACGCGTTCTTGCAACTGAACTTGCTAAATCATCAGTTCATGCAGCGCAATGGAATATTGAACAGAATCAAATTGATAATATTCAAGTAGCACGTTTATCAGCTGAAGAATTTACCCAAGCCTATCAAGGTGAACGTACATTTAGACGTTTATTAGAAGCTGAAATTGATATTCAAAGCTATGACTTTGACACTGTATTTGTTGATCCACCACGCGCAGGCATTGATGACGAAACGCTCAAGCTGTTACAAGGTTTTGAACGTATTATCTACATATCTTGCAACCCAGACACGCTACACGATAACTTAAAAATATTGACACAAACACACCGCATTCAGAAGTTTGCTATGTTTGATCAATTCCCTTTTACGCATCATGTTGAGTCTGGTGTATTACTTGAAAAAATTTAAACAAACTATTTCAATGTAAGCATTTTTAATAGAGAGTTTTTATAACTCTCTATTTTTTATTTGAGTTTTTTATAAAAAACTTTGAAATATCAACGGTCAAGTCATTAAGTTGTCATAATTTCGTTAATAACATTAAAAATCATCGAAAAAATTGAAGTTCAACTGCTGCTTTTATCACTTATGCTGACTTGTATTTTATTTTAAAGTGACTATATTTCGATCTATGTTAGGTTGTATATGAAGGCTCTATGAGTTTTTGGCAAAAATTGTTGAATGCTGATCAACAATATAACGAACATAAGAATCAAACCTCTTGTGTTGAAAATGATTGCTCTTGTAAATCAAATGAACAACTTCTTGAGGCTTTAGTAAAAGCTACAGATGAAGATGTGATTAAAGGCATCAAAAAAGTCCTGATTTCTCGTGGTTATAGTCGTAAAGAATTACTTGCGATGATCAACCCACCAATCCAATAAAAATAATACCCTAATCTTTTCTGAACGAGAGGATTAGGGTTCTATAACTTACAATTCATTTGATGTGTTAATCCAACGATTGGTCCTAAATTATATTTTCTATCATTACGTTGAATGTCTTTTAAATACAAGCTAGAAATCGATCCATCTAAATACAAAGCTTCATCTACTCTCAACTGATGTTTAAAGAAGTTTGCAAACTGATAAAAATTTATACGCTGTTCTGAAATCACGAAATATAAATGATCATCCCGTACCCCAACACCATTACGAATTTTTAAAGAATTTGAATCCTTTATAAATTGAGAATTTATTAGTCCTTTATGCACCAACATTGGTCCTGATTGTGTCGCGAAATTTGCTGTAAAGTTTGCTCTCTTATAGTCTGCTGTTGAATGAATGACAGCACCATGATCATTCCACGCTACTACACCATTTGGTTGCATAAAAAAATTACCAAAACCAGTTGATTCATTTAATTCAGAAAGCTTTTTCTTTTTTTCTATATACAATCCCACAGGCTCAAAATTGGGATGATACATCCCAGCATTCATCGCAAAACGTAATTCTTTACATGCAGCTAAGTTGCTTTGAATATTCGAAAACTTTTGATAGAAATCACCTGTTCGAGGATTTTTTAAAAATAATTGCAAATCCTTTAAGTCATCGACCTTTATCACTTCAAATTGAACATCCTCGAATTTCATACTTTGATATTCAAATGCAAAAACTGTGGTAGCTTGAAATACCATACTTGATAGTAATAGACATCGATTCAACAACAATTTCAAATTCCTCAACATCACAAAAGCACCTACTTTAGAATATAACCTCAATTTAGATGACAGATACAAACTCAACACATATTCACATGATTGATTGATGAAATATGCTCGATAGATTCATCTTTTTTCACTAAAATAGCTAGGTAAAATGCAATATTCTTGAATAGGCATGCAGCAGAAACATCAACGTTTTTATCTTGGCGCTCATCTCATCGTCAAACACTTTGGTTATAGCCATCATGGCATCTATGCAGGTCGTGGAAGAGTTATTCACTACTCAGGCTTTGCACATATTTTCAAAAAACATCCTATTGAAATAACGACACTAGAACGTTTTGCTCGTGATAAGCCTATTCATATTCGTTATTATGAATCACCGAAATATAAAGCTAAGGCAGTTGTACGTCGCATGCGATCACGTATGCATGAAAATCACTACCATTTGATTATCAATAATTGTGAACACCTTTGCACATGGGCGATTACAGGTATTGAATCCAGTACGCAAGTTGAAAGGATGCAACGGCGTATTGCTACGATTGGTTATGTTAGCTCTTTAATGAGTTATATGAATAGCCTGATGCTTACAATTGCTACAGCCTGCTTTGCGATCGTTTTATACATAAAAATCATGATTCGCCGTCAAGCGAAAAAATCTCTTCCCGCATACTTACTTTTAAAAGAAAAGCATGCAAAAAAGTAATGTGAAGTTTCAATAAGTTACTAATCTAAAAGTAATTCTTCGCAATCCAATCTACTGTTGTCTTTGCCAAATTGCATACAAATCTGAGCAGTGATTCGATTTTAATTGAGTAAACTCTAAACCCTCTTGAAACTGAGGTTCAACTCTCAATAATTCGGCAATTTTCGCAGTTGATAAACCAAATGGTTCAGCATCCGTATTGGAGAATCCAAAAAATACTTTTGAAATTCCAGCCATTCTTATTGCAGCTAGACACATTGGACAAGGTTGCCCACTTGCATAAACAGTACAATCTTCTAAATTTGGAGTAGATAATATACGACCTGCTTCTCGTAATGCGAGCAGTTCAGCATGTGCTGTAGGATCATTCGTCAACTTAATCTGATTTACACCTGTTGAAATGATCTCATTATTTTTTACAACCAAAGCAGCAAATGGTCGACCGCCTCGTTTTACATTTTCTAGTGCTAAATCGACTGCCTGTTGTATGAATTTCTGATTATCCATCCTATCCTACCTTGAAAATAATATTTGTGCTGTACATACAAATATTAGAAATACAGCGATACTTGCATCTTAAGTTAATCATAAAAATAAGGCTATACAACTTAACTCTCGCACCTAAAATACAGTATATTTCACATAATATTTTACTTTTTATATCACAAGCTATATATTGATTAGCAAATTTCATATCCAATCTACATTGAGGATTTTATGTTGGAGATAGCAGTAATCTGATAACCATATTTCAATGAAAATTTGAAATGGGTTATCAACGCGAATTTTCAGGCTTGATGCCTATCTTTGCTTTTGATTACTTAATATTTGGATTCCAACATGAACCTATCCAAGTCTGAACAAAGGACTTTACACGTCTTAGCAAAAGGCGGAAAAATCGTAAAACTCAAAAATGAATCAGGACAACTCATTGCTGTAGAATGTTATAGCCGTGAAGGTTTTGTATTATCTGATTGCACACTCGATGTTTTTCGAAAACTTAAAAAGAAAAGATTGATCAAATCACAGGAAGGTCAACCCTATCAAATCAATTTGAATGGGCTTAGAAACGTACGACCTCAACTCGATAATCAATAAACATCCTTAATCATCACCTGATGAAGCAATAACATGATTTTGCTTCATCAGTGATTTAAAAAAAACTAGGTAACTAAAATGAACATTCGAATCCGTAATGAACAGAACACTGACATCCAAGCCATTTTTGATTTAATACAATCAGCATTCTCACAAGTTGAATATTCAAGCCACACTGAACAATTCATTGTAAATGCGCTGAGAGAAAATAATCAGTTAACCCTTTCTTTAATCGCTGAAATTAACAATCAAGTTGTTGGGCATATTGCCTTTTCACCAGTCTCTATTTCAGATGGTGCGACAGATTGGTATGGTTTAGGTCCAATTTCAGTTCTACCTGAATATCAATCAAATGGTATAGGCTCTCAACTTATCAAAGAAGGTTTGAATAAGATCAAGGCACTAAATGCAAAAGGATGCGTATTACTCGGCGATCCTAATTATTATGGAAAATTTGGCTTTAAGGCTGATGCTAGATTGATCTTAGAAAATGTTCCAGCAGACTATTTTCAAATTCTTGCTTTTACCGACCTCATACCAAGTGGTTGTGTCACTTATTCAGAAGCATTTAATGCTACCACATAGTCATTTTCTCTATGAGCAAATAAAAAAGCTCACGGCTATTGAGCGTGAGCTTTTTTGAAGTTTGAGTACTTCGATATTACTTAGCAGCAGTTGCTTCAGTTGTAATATTTACAGTGATCTTATCACCTACATTCGGAACATAGTTTCCGATACCAAATGCAGAACGATCAAATGAAGTCGTTGCATTAAATCCAATTGCAGGTACTTTAGCCATTGGATGCTCACCTTGTTTATTCAGCACAGCATCTAAAACTACAGGTTTAGTCACACCTTTAACGGTTAAGTTACCCGTAATTTTGAAGTGTTTCTTGTCTTTAGTTTCTACTTTAGTACTTTTAAAAGTGATATTCGGATATTTAGCTGCGTTAAACCAAGCTTCTTCTTGGAACTCTTTATCCAAAGCAGGAACATTTGTATTCACACTGCTGATTGGAATAATCACATCTACAGAAGAGTTTGATGGTTTAGCATTATCAACTTTAATCACGCCTTGAATATCAGTGAAATTCGCGCTCGGAGTTGAAAAACCAAAGTGATTCCAGCTAAATACTGTTGCTGTATGTGTTGGATCAATTTTATAGTCTACTGGCGCAGCTAAAGTTACAGAACTTGCGATGGCAACCGCTAAACCTAAGCTTAATGTTTTAAATTGCATTTTTCGTATCCTTGTTTGATATAGTGATTAGTGTATACATCAAGTATTTTTATTCATTATTCTTTATAAAACGATATGTTTCATCAGTGCAACAATAAAAGGGTTACAGCGCGTATTAAACTCAATATGATTATACAGATTCGATACTAGACAATTGGATAGTTCATTCGTATTCTCGATTGATCTATGATTTTTTTAATTTAAAAAGATTCACAACAAGGTAAATCATGACTTATTCTACCCAAGCACTCAGCACATCAACTCCCTATCGCGTTACACTGACGAACTCTTTTGGGCACACTTGGTATTCTGATGAACCTGCAGATAAAGGCGGTCAAGATACTGCACCAAATCCAATACAATTATTATTATCTGCTCTGGGCGCGTGTACGACGATCACCTTAGAAATGTACGCCAATCACAAAGGAATTAAACTTGAACACGTTCAAGTAGATCTTTCATTGAATCCAAATGGTCAACCAGAGTCTGGTCAAAATAACATTGAGCGTAAGATTGTGCTTAAAGGTGAATTTACCGAAGATCAACATAAACGATTACTCAAAGTTGCTGAGAGCTGTCCTGTTCATAAATTACTAACTTCTAATATTTCGATTCAAACTGAACTTAGCATTTAATTTCATTCACAAAAAAAGCGCCCTAATCAGGACGCTTTTTTATACCACTTAATTCAATTAAGCAGTCAATTCTTTAACAGCAGCTACAACCGCTTCAGTCGTGATACCAAAGAATTGGAACAGATCTTTCGCTGGTGCAGATTCACCATAAGTAGTCATACCAATCACTTTGCCATCTAAACCAACAAATTTCCACCAGTAATCCACATGGGCAGCTTCAACCGCTACACGTGCACGGATATGCGCAGGCAGTACCGCTTCACGATACGCCGCATCTTGCTTCATAAACTCTTCAGCACATGGCATAGATACAACACGCACACCTTCAAGCTGTGCATATGCTTCCATCGCCAATGAAACTTCTGAACCAGTCGCAATGATGATTGCTTTCAACTCGCCTTTTTCTTCAGCAAGTACATAACCACCTTTTGCAACGTTTTGAATTTGAGCTTCATTACGTGCTTGGAATGGCAAGTTTTGACGAGAGAAAATTAATGCTGTTGGACCTTCTTTGCGCTGAAGAGCGGATTTCCAAGAAACAGCCGCTTCAACCGTATCACATGGACGCCATGTATTTAAATTCGGCGTACCACGTAATGATGCAATTTGCTCAATTGGCTGATGTGTTGGACCATCTTCACCTAAACCGATTGAATCATGTGTATATACATGAATTACGCGTTGCTTCATTAATGCAGACATACGTACCGCATTGCGCGCATATTCCATAAACATTAAGAATGTTGCAACGTAAGGAACAAAACCACCGTGTAAAGCTACACCGTTTGCAATTGCGGTCATCCCGAATTCACGAACGCCGTAATAAACGTAGTTACCCGCAGGATTGTCTTGTACGCCTTGGCAACCTTTCCAAAGTGTTAAGTTAGAACCAGCCAAGTCAGCCGAACCACCTAATAATTCAGGCAGTAATGGACCAAACGCTTGTAACGTATTTTGGCTTGCTTTACGAGTTGCAATTGTTTCAGCTTTTGCATTTGTTTCAGCAATGAATGCATCGGCTTGTGCAGCAAATTCTGCAGGTAAGTCACCGTTGATACGACGTAACAATTCAGCTGCTTCAGTTGGATATTTTGCTTGATATTGAGCAAACAATTCATTCCAAGCGGCTTCAGAAGTTTGACCCTTAGCTTTTGCATCCCAAGCTGCATATACATCTTCTGGAATAACAAACGCTTCTTCTTTCCAACCTAATGCTTCACGTGTTAAAGCGATTTCATCTTTACCAAGTGGCGCGCCGTGGCAGTCTTCTTTACCTTGTTTATTCGGAGAACCTAAACCAATAATCGTTTTACAGATAATGATCGTTGGTTTATTGCTTTCAGCTTTCGCTTCAACAGTTGCTTGACGAATTGCATCAGCGTCATGCCCGTCTACACGAAGCACTTGCCAGCCATAAGCTTTGAAACGTTGCTCAGTATCATCACTAAACCAACCTTCTACTTCACCATCAATTGAAATCCCGTTGTCATCGTAGTAAGCAATCAACTTACCAAGACCTAAAGTACCTGCAAGTGAACATACTTCGTGCGAAATACCTTCCATCAAGCAGCCATCACCAAGGAAACAGTACGTGAAGTGATCAACAACATCTAAACCGTCTTTGTTGAACTGAGCAGCTAACGTTTTTTCAGCTAAAGCAAAACCTACTGCATTGGCAATACCCTGACCTAATGGGCCAGTTGTTGTTTCAATACCTGGTGCATAGCCATATTCAGGATGACCAGGAGTTTTAGAGTGTAATTGGCGGAATTGCTTTAAATCTTCAATAGACAAATCATAACCAGTCAAATGCAATAATGCATATTGCAACATTGAGCCATGACCATTAGACAATACAAAACGGTCACGGTTCGCCCATTGTGGGTTTGTTGGGTTATGATTTAAAAATTCGCGCCAAACTACGTCAGCGATATCTGCCATCCCCATTGGAGCACCAGGATGCCCTGAGTTTGCTTGTTGCACAGCATCCATAGCCAAGACACGAATTGCATTTGCAATACGACGTTCATTTAAAGGGGTTGTCATAAGTCAGAATCCGATTAAATCAATAAGATGAGAGAAGATGAGAAATCATCTTTCAAAAACTGCGACTATTGTCTTAAAAAAACAAGATGGGGTAAAGTGCAATACACGATATTTCTTATATTTTGATCATTCAAATACAATTCTTTATGTAAATGTTCACCGTGTAAACAACATGTAAAATACAATCATTCAAATATGAAAATTTACAATTCAGAAAAACTTTATTAATTAAAGCATTAATATTAGTTTTACTTATACACATATCAATAAAAACATGATGAAAATGAAATAATTTCATGCTTTTTAGTCAGCTTGTGCTAGTCCTATACGCCAAGTCGATGTAACATACTCTGTCTTTTTGAAAATAACCATGATAGGACGTTCATGCGCGAGTATGCTGTTTTTACTTCAGAATCTGTAAGCGAAGGTCATCCAGACAAAATGGCTGACCAAATTAGTGATGCTATTTTAGATGCAATCCTAAAAGAAGACCCGTATGCGCGTGTCGCTTGTGAAACATTAGTAAAAACAGGCGCTGTTGTTCTTGCTGGTGAAATTACGACTACAGCAAACGTGGACTTTGAAGCGATTGTACGTCAAACAGTTAACGGAATCGGTTATCATCATTCTGATTTAGGTTTTGATGGCTCTACATGTGCTGTCATCAACATGATTGGTAAGCAGTCACCTGAGATTGCTCAAGGTGTTGACCGTCAAAAACCAGAAGATCAAGGTGCTGGTGACCAAGGCTTGATGTTCGGTTACGCAAGCCGTGAGACAGATGTTCTTATGCCTGCGCCTATTTCATACGCTCATCGCCTCATGGAACGTCAAGCAGAATTACGTCGTTCAGGTGCTTTACCTTGGTTACGTCCAGATGCAAAAAGCCAAGTTACATTTGCTTATGAAAATGGTATGCCAGTTCGTTTAGATGCAGTTGTATTATCAACTCAGCACGATCCTGAAATCAGCCAAGCTCAGTTAAAAGAAGCAATTATCGAAGAAATTATTAAACCAATTATTCCTGCTGAAATGTTTCATGCTGAAACCAAGTTCCACATCAATCCTACAGGTATGTTTGTGATTGGTGGTCCTGTAGGTGACTGTGGTTTAACTGGTCGTAAAATTATTGTTGATACATACGGCGGTATGGCTCGTCATGGTGGTGGCGCTTTCTCTGGTAAAGACCCATCAAAAGTAGACCGTTCTGCAGCTTATGCTGGACGTTATGTTGCGAAAAATATTGTTGCTGCTGGTCTTGCTGACAAATGTGAAATTCAAGTGAGTTATGCAATTGGTGTTGCAGAACCAACTTCTATTTCAATTAATACATTTAATACAGGCAAAGTATCAGATGAGCTTATTGTTCAGCTAGTACGTGAACATTTTGACTTACGTCCGTATGGTATTACACGTATGTTGAATCTAATTCAACCGATGTATAAACAAACTGCAGCATATGGTCACTTCGGTCGCGAAGGTTCTGACACTGCATTTACATGGGAAAAGACAGATAAAGTTCAGATCCTTAAGGATGCTGCTGGACTTTAAACCCACACATAAAAAAGCTCGCATGATGCGAGCTTTTTTATTCCCCAATTTTTAATTTCCCGAATTCATATTGTCTTGCTTTAGAACTTCAAAAATAGACGTATTTTGAACAGGCTGTTCTTCTTGATGATGTTGCGAATACATATGCGCAAGCTTCACAATAACAACTACAGCCAAACATGCTGCCACACAAAACATCCAAAGCCCATAAGGACTCCTAATGTGTTGCGAACCGCAATGTGGACACTCTTTATCAGTTGAAGCAACAACCTTGTCACAGCATGCACAATGATATTGATATAACATCATTTTTCCTCCCGATTGTTATTTTTTATTTTCTTTTTACAACAATTTTTACCGTCGCACTTTTATCCTATGAGAAATAAATCAAGATTTCAATCTTGATTTATGACCTTACCAGCTCATTTAACAAAAAAAATATGTCATTTTTATGAAATCATTACAATCAAGGTAAATTCAGTAATTAGGTATTATTTTGATCTTTCACATAATTTTGCTAAAATATTGGGCTAGGATCAAAGAGTAAATATCATGACTCAATTAATTACTAAAGGTGGATTTCGCGAACGAGCAAATCGCAGTAGAAAATACAAACAATCAGAAAATCAAGTTACGACATTAGCTCCGACACAATATAAAAAAACTGCTGAAACACAAAATCTATCTGAAAATTTAGAACAAAGCACAGATACAGATACAAGCAAACAAAAATAAAAAAGCACGCTTTAGAAGAGCGTGCTTTTTTAAAAAATTACAACTTAGTTTACATCTTTAAATTCGATTTTCTTTTGATCTGATTTCACTTCTCTCGCTTCACCATCAATAATGGTTGAATCACGGTATTGACTACCGCCCTGTTGATTTTGCATTTCTTGCATTTGGCGCATCAAATCAGCAAAAGGATTTTGTCCAGCAGCTCCGCCGCCTCCCATACCACCCATCATTTGATCCATCATCGCTTGCTGACGTTTGGCCATTGTTTTCATCAAAGCATTACGAAAAGCTGTTTGTACAGAAGGAATCAACACCAATAAAGCAAGTACATCAGAAATTAATCCTGGAATCATTAAAAAGAAACCAGACATTGCTAATGCAAGTTTCTTAGTAACAGCAGGATCTGAGCCTAATTGCCCTGTCATTTGCATCTGCTGCAATTGAGGCATGATATTAGCAGTGCTAGAGCGAACAAGGTTTAAACCAATAAAGAAAGCAAGCACAAACCAGAAGAAGACATACCACATACTTCCAACGAGGTCACCCACGCCAATCCATACTAAAACCTCAGCAATAGTACCTAAAACCACGATAAGAAGTAGATTCATCTCAAATCTCAAAAAATAAAAACTTGTGTCAGCTCAATTGATCATTCTTACATATTAATCAATACGAACTCAATAAATTAAGATATGGGTACAATTTCGAATTTATCAAGTTTTACGGCTTACCCTATTTTCAGAAACACTCTCATCTGAAGACATTCAAGATGAGAGCTTATAATTTTTATAAATGTTAGCCACAGCTCGCATTTAAGATTTTCTTAGAGCTTGGGTCTGTCGTAACAGTAACTCGATTTTCACGATAATCCATTGTTACGGGCTGATTTGGTGCAACTGTGCGAACAATTTCTGATTGAGTTTTTTGTTTAATTTGTTGATCACTTAACCCAGACTGACCAATTAATTTTTGAGCCTCTTCCGCATCGCATTTAGGTTGATTTGCTCTAAAAAACTCCCACTCTTCTACAACTTTACCATTCGGTAATTTACAGTATCCGACCTGACCATTCGCTTCATTTCTAATTTCTAATTGCCCACCTTTCTCAATACTATATTGGCTGGCTGGATTAGGCATACCAATTTTAGGAGGAGACACATCTTTATTTGGAGCAAATGAGCATGCTGATATTGAAAGGAATGCCGTACAGATGATGAATAACTTTTTCATGAAATTAAATTCTTATGTGTAAAAATTAAAGATATCAAAAAAATTTAGAAATTATGTCGATGATTTGAAACAGAAAAATAATTTGAATAATTGTAGGATTTTAGCTCAGCAATACAACTTATTAAAAAAATATACTTTAGATGTATTTATGATCTATGCCATTCAAAGATCATTCTTAGCAGGCTAAAGTTTCTAGATTATCTCTACTGGATAATGATGTATTCAAGCCTAATCGCTTGGTCAACCAAATAATGCGTTTTTATTTTATAAAAAAAAGGCCGAGTATTAATCCACTCATCCATCTCTAGAAGTGCAAGTGTGTAACCAGCAATAGCAGAAAAATCTTTTGTTTCTATGGCATCCATAGGCTTATCCTTTTTTGTTAAGCCTATCACATAGCAAACACGGTCAGGAAGATAAAATTTTCCCTCAACAGTCACTTTGATAACGCATAAAAAAGCACCCTTAGGTGCTTTTAAATTACAAACTTGTTACTAGCAAGACAACAAAGCTAAATAACAATGTCCCTAATGATCTTTTACACTGTACGTGAACTTCATGTTCAAACCCTTGAGTGTATTGCTCTATGTTATCCATAACCGCATCCTCATCAAATGTACGCTGATCTTTAATCTGCCGAAATAATCGTCGAATTGAAATTAGCAAAAAGTCTTAGAGCATGCAATACTTTTTTAACATTGGGTTTAAACAATTAATTTAGCAGAAGAAGAAATTTGATAGATTTATGGTTTTTTTACCATAAAAAAAGCCCACCAAAGTGAGCTTTTTTCTGCGGTATACTATTAGTTTTGAGCAACTACAGTAATACCAGTTGCTTGTGGGCCTTTTTTGCCTTGAGCAACAGTAAATGACACGCGTTGTCCTTCATGAAGAACTTTGAAACCATTGCTTTGGATTTCGCTAAAATGAGCAAAAACATCTTGTCCAGAATCAGCATGGATGAAACCAAAACCTTTAGTTTCGTTGAACCATTTAACTGTACCAGTCGCAGTGTTAGACATATCTTTAACCTATTTAAAAAATTCGGGATGCTTAGCAGCAAATAACTTGGAGTAATAAAACTTTGAGACTAAAATCTGATAAAACGAGAGGTTTAACTAAACTACGAAATTAAAGATTTGCTGAATCAACAGTGTTATTCTTCTAGTTAAGAACCACTATACACGAGTTTGCTTTTTACAAGCAATAAATATCTGCTTATTTATATAGATAATTTTCAATTATTATTTATAAAATTAGATTTTTTATATTTAATTATTAGACTTCTTGCAAAAATCAAAAAACGATCAACGTTTTGTTTGTTTTTTATCCACATTAAAAAGTCATGTTCTACTATCATGAGTACATGAAATATGAAAAAGTAAA
>NZ_JBPKBJ010000064.1:0-18115 GCF_051390655.1 Acinetobacter sp. P1(2025) | reverse complement strand
GCAAAAGAACTTATTTAGACCAATCATCAAAGACTTCATTGATGACTTTATTCTCGATAAAAATCATCTGCTACCACAGAGAATCTATAAATGATAGTGCGTAAGTCCTAAATTATTATTTAGTTTTATGGCTGGGCTTGTTTTGGTTGGATGTGATTCAAAAATTGATGCTGTAAATCAAAAAATGGCTGAAATTCGGAACGAGCCTGCTTTACCTATTGAGCCAGCACCAGTATTTAGCCCTGTTCCATTATTTAACTATTCAGCACATCAATTGAAAAGTCCATTTATGCCAAGCTCATTGGCGGCTGAGTTGAAAATAATGGCGGGTAAGCGTGTTTATCCAAATTTCAATCGTCAACCGCAACCACTAGAAAGTTATGCGTTGGAATCCCTAAACATGAAGGGTAGCATGCGTGGTAAAACTAATGAAACGATAGCACTGATTCAGACCCCTGATCGACAAATTGAGCGGGTGCAGGTTGGAAACTACTTAGGAATGAATCAAGGTCGAGTGGTAAAAATTAGTCCGACTCAAATTGATTTGGTGGAAATTGTACCGGATGGGCGTGATGGTTATGTGGAGAGACCAAGAACGCTCGTTCTAATTGGTATGGCACCATAAAATTAAGGGAATAAAAATGAAAAAACAGATTAAATATTCTTTATTTGGGGAAGCGAAGACCATGAATCATGCATTCCGTCAATTTTCTATGGCTGCGGTTGCAATTGCTATTTCGCAAGTAGCTTCGGCACAGGTGGGTATTACAAATATTGTGCCGATGAACTTGGGTGATCAGGGTACTGAAATCAGAGTCATGTTTAATGGTTTGCCTCCTCAACCACAGGCCTATCAACTTGAGCAGCCTGCTCGTTTAATTTTAGATTTTGATAAGGCTCAGCAGAACTTAAAGCAAACATCCATTCCTGTTTCAACCAATGAAGCAAGTTCAATCAATGTGGCTGCAGATGATCAGCGTGCTCGTTTGATCGTGAATCTAAAGGATTCAGGTGCATTCACAACCCGTGTTGAAGGTAATACTTTTGTTTTAAAAATAAATTCAGCAAAACCAACATTAATCAGTAATCCTACGGTTGCTACTCGACAAGTTCAACAAGGTGTTTCTAATATTGGTTTTCAAAGAGGAAATCAAGGTGAGGGGTTAGTTGTTATTGATTTATTGGGAGGTAATACACCAGTAGATGTACAACAACAGGGGAGTAAAATCGTTGTTCGTACGCTTGGAAATAAAATCCCAACACACTTAGCACGTCGTTTAAATACTAATGATTTTGCGACCCCAGTAGCAAGTATTGATGCTTATAACGACAAAGGAAATGGGGTTATTACTATTCAATCTGCAGGTAGCTATGAGTACATGGCTTATCAGGCAGAGAACAAACTTACAATTAGTTTAAAAAGACCAGAAGATAAGTCACCGAATAAAGCTAAACCACAAAGCTATACTGGAAATAAAATTTCATTAGATTTCCAAGATATCGAGGTTCGCCGTGTTTTGCAGTTGTTAGCAGACTTTACCGGAATTAATATGGTTGCTGCTGATACTGTACAAGGAAATATTACACTACGTCTTAAAGACGTTCCTTGGGATCAGGCTCTTGATATCGTTTTAAAAACAAAAAATTTGGATAAACGTCGTAATGGAAATGTAATTTGGATTGCACCAGTTGCTGAGCTGATTAAAGCTGAGGAGGATGAGGCTAAAGCAATCGCTCAAAGTGTGAAACTTTCACCTTTGCAAACAGAGTATATTCAATTGAGTTATGCGAAAGCGGCGGATATTGAAAAACTCATTACTCAGGGTAAAAATGGCTCAGGTAATAGTAATCAGGGGGGGGAGTGGTTCCTTAGGTGATAGCGTAGGTAGTTTATTGAGCCCACGTGGAACGGTTTCGATCGATCCGCGTACCAACACACTAATTGTAAATGATACTTCTCAGAAAATTGATCAGATCCGTAAAATGATCGATTTGCTTGATGTATCGGTTAAACAAGTGATGATTGAAGCGCGTATTGTGCGTGCGAGTACAGATTTTACCAAAGAAATGGGAGTGAAGTGGGGAGTATTATCTAAAGGAATAGCATCTAATAATGATTTGCTAGTGGGGGGTAGTGAAACGACTTTATGGAATTTGCGTGAACCAACTCAGGACAGTGAAACGGGTGTTCCAAAATATGATATTGAACGCCCAGATAACCTTAATGTGAATTTAGGTGCTGTAACCCCGGGAGCAAGTCGTATAGCATTTGGTTTGATTAGTCTTTCAGATTTTATGTTGGACCTAGAGTTGTCGGCGGTTCAAGCTGATGGATATGGTGAGGTAATCTCAACTCCAAAAGTTTTAACTGCAGATAAGCAAGCTGCAAAAATTGAATCAGGTACTCAAATTCCTTACTCATCCTCTACAGGTGGTGGGGCGAATGCTGTTCCCAAAACTGAATTTATTGATGCGACATTAAGTTTAGATGTTACGCCGAGTATCACTCCTGAAGGTAAGGTAATGATGAAATTAAACATCACCAAAGACTCACCAGGAACGCCAACACCTACAGGGCAGTTGACGATTAATAAAAATACGATTGATACCAATGTTGTGGTTGATAATGGTGAAACTGTTGTTCTTGGTGGAATTTTTGAGCAAGAAAATATTAACTCTCAGACCAAAGTTCCATTCTTGGGTGATTTGCCTTATGTTGGGAAATTATTCCGTAGAGAGTCTAAACAAGACAATAAACGCGAGTTGCTTATTTTTGTTACGCCGAGAATTGTTAATGACACTTTGACAAGAAATCATTAATATATTTTCAATAGTCGCAATGAATATAGGTGGCGCGTTGCCAAGCAAAGCGTTTGAATCCCTACCAAATATTTATTTGGTAGGGCCAATGGGGGCAGGTAAAACAACAGTTGGTCGGCATTTAGCAGAATTGTTAGGTCGTGATTTTATTGATAGTGATCATGAAATCGAACGTAAAACAGGCGCTACCATTCCATGGATATTTGAAAAAGAAGGTGAAGTGGGATTTCGTTTACGCGAGACAAATGTATTAAATGACTTAACTTCTCGTTCATCATTAGTTCTGGCAACAGGTGGTGGTGCAGTTACTCAAGCAGAAAATCGTCAATTCCTTCATCAGCGAGGAATAGTTGTTTATCTTTATACGCCTGTAGAACTTCAACTACAGCGTACCTATCGTGATAAAAATCGTCCATTACTTCAAGTTGAAAATCCTGAAAAAAAACTTAGAGAATTGCTAGAGGCAAGAGATCCGCTCTATCGCGAAGTTGCTCATTATATTATTGAAACGAATCAAGGTGCGGCAAGAGATTTAGCTCAAAGAATTCTTCAGTTAATTTTATCTAAACAAGTCAAGTAATTTATTTAGTGGTTAATGTTATGCAGACGTTACATGTAGAGTTGGGGGATCGTCGTTATCCGATTTTTATTGGTAGTCATTTAGATCCTAAGAGATTACTTGAACCTTATCTGCACGGACGACAAGTGATGTTGGTATCTAATACAACTGTCGCACCTTTATACGCGGAGCATTATGGTAAAGCTTTAGAGCAATTGGATAAGCAAGTTGCAACTTGTATCTTGCCTGATGGCGAACAGTACAAAGATATTGAACACTTGAATCTGATTTTTAATGCCTTATTAGAATCTGGTTTTAATCGAGATTGTACTGTGCTTGCCTTAGGTGGTGGCGTTGTTGGCGATATGGCAGGTTTTGCATCTGCTTGTTTTCAACGAGGTGTAAATTTCGTGCAAGTTCCTACAACATTATTGTCTCAAGTTGATTCGAGTGTTGGGGGTAAAACAGGAATTAATCATCCACTGGGCAAAAATATGCTGGGTGCATTTCAACAACCTCAAGTTGTACTTGCGGATATGGCGCAGTTAGAAACTTTGCCTGATCGAGAATTGTCGGCGGGATTGGCAGAAGTGATTAAATATGCCTTACTTGGTGATCTTGATTTTTTAACTTGGCTCGAAGAGAACATGGATGGGTTGGTTGCTCGAGATGCTAACCTGTTAGCTGAAGCAGTTTATCGCTCTTGTGCTCATAAGGCTAGAATTGTTGCAAATGATGAGAAAGAGCAAGGTGAGCGAGCTTTGTTGAATTTAGGACATACATTTGGGCATGCAATAGAGTCTTATTTAGGTTACGGTGTTTGGTTGCATGGAGAAGCTGTTGCTACAGGTATGGTGATGGCTGCTGATTTGTCTGAACGTTTGGGTTGGATCTCAAGGGAAGATCTTGAGCGTACAAAAAAAATCATTCAACGTGCTCGTTTACCGATATCATGTCCAAAAATTCCTCTTGAAGAATTCTTAGCTTATATGGCACATGATAAGAAAGTTTTGAATGGTCAATTGCGTTTGGTTTTGTTGAAACAACTTGGACAAGCAGTGATCACTAAGGATTTTGATGTTGAGCTGATGAAACAAGCGATTCTTGCAAACCAAAGCGCGTAATTAAAATTAGGGTAATATAGCTGTGTCACGATCAATTTGGCAAAATATTCAACAGTATAGCTGGCTTTTTTTCTCTATCGCTTGTTTGGTGGCTGCACTGATATTTTGGGCTGTAACGGATCGTGATGCACTTGTTGAGGTGGATCACCCTTCTAAAAATGAAGCACAGGTTGAAATTAAGTCTGAAAAAGTAACAGCGACTACGAATTTAGGTGCATTAACGAATGAGGTTAAACCACTAGATTTGACAACTCGTGTTGTTGTGTCGAATGAACATGCACCTGAATTCCGTGGAACAAAATTTATCAGTGAAAATCAACGTCAATGGGTTGTTGAAATTTTTCGTAGTTCGGATGAGGCAATTGTTAAAAACTTTTTGTTGAATCGTGCAGATCGGAATAAATTTAGTTATTTTCGTTTGAGTGGTGATCAACAAGTTGAACAATATGTATTGGCATATGGTCTCTTCCCAAATGCTGAAGAAGCTAAACGTCAATTTTCCCAACTTAATTTATTTTTACCAAAGTCAATACATCCGACCATTCAGCAATTATCTACTTATACATCTTATGTAAATGATTTAGGCTCAGATGAGTTAAAGTCAGCTTCGAATCAGTTATTTGAAGTGCGTTTGAAGCCAGCAGCACTACCTAAAATAGATGAAACTTTGTTGAGTGGGCAGCAGGCGAAGGGTTCATCAAATACAGCTTTAAGTCAGAGTGTGAATACTTCGACAACTGTGACAACAACTGTGACTCAGCGCGATGCACAAGGTAATGTGGTTAACGTTAGACAAAGTCAGTCTAATCAACAAAATAATAGTTCAACCCCTGAAAAAATAAGAGAAAATTCAGATTCTTTTAGAAGAGAAGTAACTGATCCGTTTAATTGATTTTGCATTAAAATAGTGCAAATTAGTTCAAAATTGTAGCACTAAGCTTTTTTTTGGTGCAAATTTGTTCTAAAAGGAAACGGCTCATATCTTTATAATTTTTAGTTATTTTAACTTTTTTAATGATTTAGTAAATTTATAATTTTATGGCATATTTTTTGCATCGTTGTGGTGCTAATTTATCTGCTCATTGCTCTTTTTAGTGCTAAATGATTCATTATTTTGGTGAAATGTAAAGTTTTTGTGCTTTACAAAGAAGTGTGAAGGTGTAATAACTAAAAACACTTTATATAGTGAAATGCGCTGAATCTCCTAGCGGAACAGCGTATATTGCAAATCCGCCAGAAAAAATGTTTTCGCGAAGCATTGAACTTTATATGAGTTGATCGGCAATATCGCAGAAAATGAATTGATTGTTTGTTGCTCGAAAGAGCCATGTTGAAAGAAGGGTACGCTATGCACATGCCATCGCCTAATACTGTAGCTCCCGCTCAAGGTTTATATCAACCTGATGAGTTTAAGGATAACTGTGGTTTTGGTTTGATTGCCCATATGAAGGGTGATTCAAGTCATCATCTTGTGGAAACCGCAATTCACAGTTTAAGTTGCATGACGCACCGTGGTGGTATTGCCGCAGATGGTAAAACGGGAGATGGATGCGGATTGCTATTGGCTATGCCGAAACAGTTCTTTCGTGACGAAGCTCAGAAGTTAGGTACTAATCTTACTGAGATTTTTGCTGCGGGTACTGTATTTTTAAATATTGACCCTGCTTTAGCTCAAAATGCCAAAAACATTTTGAACAAAGAAATTACAGCTGAAGGTCTTACCGTTGCAGCATGGCGTGTTGTGCCGACAAATAATGATGCTCTAGGTGAAATTGCGTTGCAATCACTTCCAGCATTTGAACAAATTCTAGTGAACTGCCCTATGGGTGTCACTGAAGTTGAGTTTAATCGTAAACTCTTTTTAGCGCGTCGTCGTGCTGAACAACAATTACAAAATGATCCTTTATTTTATGTGACTACTTTAGCCACAACAGTGATTAGCTATAAAGGCTTGATGATGCCTGCTGCTATTGCTGACTTCTACACTGATTTGGCAGATGAGCGTCTAAAATCACATATCGTTGTATTCCATCAACGCTTCTCAACCAATACATTACCGCGTTGGCCATTGGCTCAGCCTTTCCGTTATCTTGCACACAATGGTGAAATTAATACCATTACTGCAAACCGTAACTGGGCTTTGGCGCGTACTCCAAAGTTTGAAAACCCATTACTTCCAGGCTTAACTGAATTAAATCCAATCGTTAACCGTACTGGCTCGGATTCTTCAAGCTTAGATAATATGCTTGAAATCTTAGTTGGTGGTGGTATGGATTTATTCCGTGCACTACGTATGTTAGTTCCACCAGCTTGGCAAAACGTTGAAACCTTAGATGCTGACTTACGTGCTTTTTATGAGTTCAACTCTAAGCATATGGAAGCTTGGGATGGTCCAGCAGGTTTGGTTATTCAAGATGGTCGCCATGCAATATGTATGCTTGACCGTAATGGTTTGCGCCCAGCACGTTGGGTGATCACTAAAAATGATTACATCACACTTGCATCTGAAATCGGTGTATGGGGTTATGAACCAGAAGATGTGGTATCTAAAGGCCGTGTAGGTCCTGGTCAAATCCTTGTTGTAGATACATTGACAGGTAAAGTTCTTGATACTAAAGATGTTAGTAACCATCTTAAAAACATGCGTCCATACCGTGAATGGTTGCGTGATCACGCAATCCGTTTGCAAGCGAACCCACAACTTGAAGAACAATTAGTTGATCAAGGTTTAACTGGCGATGCATTAAAAGCAGCTCAAAAAATGTTTATGGTAACATTTGAAGAGCGTGATCAGTTGTTACGTCCTATCGCAGAAAGTGGTCAAGAAGCTGTTGGTTCGATGGGCGATGATACGCCAATGGCGGTATTGTCTCGTCAGGTACGTCATGTGTCTGATTATTTCCGTCAACAGTTTGCCCAAGTAACCAATCCACCAATCGATCCATTACGTGAATCGATTGTGATGTCATTGGAAACTTGCTTAGGTCGTGAGCAAAACGTATTTGAACAAGGTCCAGAGCACGCTGACCGCATCATTATTTCAAGCCCTGTATTGTCAAACTCAAAAATGCAGCAGCTTCGTGATGTGGAAAAAGAGCGCGAAGGTTATGGCGTTGTTGATATTGATTTGAACTACGCTGAAGCTGAAGGTTTACAAGCGGCAATTGCTCGTATTTGTGAAGAAGCTGCTCAAGCTGTTCGTGATGGAAAAACACTGATCGTATTAACAGATAAGAACTTCCGTGAAGGCTTCTTACCTGCGAATTCAGCATTGGCAACAGGTGCCGTACATCATCACTTAATTAAAACTGGTTTGCGTACAGATGCAAACATTTTAGTTGAGACAGGTTTTGCCCGTGATCCACATCAATTTGCTGTATTGCTCGGCTTTGGTGCTACAGCAGTTTACCCTTACTTGGCTTATGATGTAATCAATGACCTAGTTGCTAAAGGCGAGTTATTGGGTGATCCAATCCACGCACAAGCAAACTTCCGTAAAGGTATTGAGAAAGGCTTATTGAAAGTTCTTTCTAAAATGGGTATTTCGACAGTTGCTTCTTATCGCGGTGGTCAATTATTCGAAGCGGTAGGTTTATCTTCTGAAGTCGTGGATAAGTGTTTCCTTGGTGTACCAAGCCGTATTCAAGGTGCAACATTTGCAGATTTAGAAAACGATCAGAAAAAATTGGCAACAACTGCTTGGCAGAACCGTAAGCCGATTGATCAAGGTGGTTTACTTAAATTTGTATTTGGTAAAGAGTACCATGCATTCAACCCAGACGTGATTAACTCACTTCACAAGGCTGTTCGCTCAGGTCAATACCAAGACTTTAAAGAATATGCAGAGTTGGTGAATAACCGCCCTGTTGCAACGATTCGTGACTTATTCAAATTAAAAACCACAAATTCAATTGCGCTTGATCAAGTTGAAAGCATTGAAGATATCCTTCCGCGTTTCGACTCTGCAGGTATGTCTTTGGGTGCACTATCTCCAGAAGCACACGAAGCAATTGCAATTGCAATGAATACAATTGGTGGTCGTTCGAACTCAGGTGAGGGCGGTGAAGACCCAGCGCGTTACGGCACGATTCGTAACTCTAAAATCAAACAGATTGCATCAGGTCGTTTTGGTGTAACACCAGCGTACTTAACTTCTGCTGAAGTTTTGCAGATTAAAGTGGCACAAGGTGCAAAACCAGGTGAGGGTGGTCAGTTACCAGGTGGTAAAGTGAATGGCTTAATTGCACGTTTACGTTACTCGGTGCCAGGTGTGACTTTGATTTCACCACCGCCACACCACGATATTTACTCAATTGAAGATTTGTCTCAGTTGATCTTTGACTTGAAGCAAGTAAACCCTCAAGCAATGGTATCGGTAAAACTGGTATCTGAGCCAGGTGTTGGAACCATTGCTGCAGGTGTTGCAAAAGCTTATGCTGACTTCATTACCATTTCTGGTTATGACGGTGGTACAGCGGCATCTCCACTTTCATCAATTCACCATGCAGGTTCGCCTTGGGAATTAGGTTTAAGTGAAGCGCATCAAGCACTTCGTGTAAATGATTTGCGTGGTAAGGTGCGTGTACAAACTGATGGTGGTTTAAAAACAGGTCTGGATGTAATCAAAGCAGCAATTTTAGGTGCTGAAAGCTTTGGTTTCGGTTCTACACCAATGATCGCATTAGGTTGTAAATATCTTCGTATTTGCCACTTGAATAACTGTGCAACTGGTGTTGCAACTCAGCAAGATCATTTACGTCAAGAACACTATATTGGCGAACCAGAAATGTTGATTAACTTCTTCAAGTTTATTGCAGAAGAAACACGTGAATGGTTAGCTGCTCTAGGTGTTGCATCACTTAAAGATTTGATTGGTCGCGTTGATTTGCTTGAAGTTTTACCAGGTGAAACTGAAAAGCATGCTCATCTTGATCTCAGCGCTTTATTGACTTCACATCCATCTGCTGAAGGTAAAGCTCAGTATTGCCAAGTTCAAGGTAATGCGCCATTTGATAAAGGTGTATTGGCTGAGAAAATGGTTGCTGAAATGCTACCAGCGATTGAAGCAGGTACAGGCGGTTCATTTAATTTCACTGTAGGTAACTGTGATCGTTCAATTGGCGCACGTATTTCAGGTGAGATCGCACGTCGCTACGGCAACTTAGGGATGGAAAACAACCCAGTTGTGATGAATCTTGTTGGTACAGCTGGTCAGTCACTTGGTGTTTGGAACGCAGGTGGTCTGCATATCAAACTTGAAGGTGATGCGAACGATTACGTTGGTAAAGGCATGGCGGGTGGTCGCGTTTCCATCTTCCCACCAAAAGGTTCACCGTTCCAAACACAAAATACTGCAATCATCGGTAACACTTGTTTGTATGGTGCGACTGGCGGTAAGTTATTTGCTGCTGGTACTGCGGGTGAGCGTTTCGCTGTTCGTAACTCGGGTGCTTTTGCGGTAATTGAAGGTGCTGGCGACCACTGCTGTGAATATATGACAGGTGGTGTGGTAACTGTATTAGGTAAAGTGGGTCATAACTTTGGTGCGGGTATGACAGGCGGTTTCGCTTATGTACTTGACCTTGATAATGACTTTGTTGACTACTACAACCATGAGCTGATTGACCTAAATCGTATCTCTACCGAGTCGATGGAAGATCACAAAGAAAATCTACTGCGTATCCTTGATGAACATATCAAAGAAACAGGTAGTGCTTGGGCATATAAAATCCGTAATGAGTTCGACTTCTATAGTCGTAAGTTCTGGCTTGTAAAACCAAAAGCTGCTAATTTGCAAACGCTTTTGAAAACAACCCAAGCTGATCCACAATAATTCCACGACTGCAAAGACATAGGCAGGTGCAGAGATGAGAGACATCGCTGCGCCTACCCACGGAGAGAGACATGGCAGAACGCCTCAATAATGACTTTCAATTTCTGGATGTACCACGTCAAGATCCAGAGAAAAAAGATATTACTGTCCGCAAAGCAGAGTTTGTGGAAATTTATAAACCTTTTACAGCGGAAGTGGCTGCAAACCAGACTCATCGTTGTTTAGGGTGTGGTAACCCATATTGTGAATGGAAATGTCCCGTACATAACTACATTCCAAACTGGTTAAAACTGATTGCTGAAGGTCAAATTTTTCAAGCAGCTGAACTGTGCCATCAAACCAATACATTGCCAGAAGTTTGTGGTCGTGTATGTCCACAAGACCGTTTATGCGAAGGTGCTTGTACTCTAAATGACGGCTTTGGTGCAGTAACGATTGGTAATGCTGAAAAATATATCAACGATACTGCCTTTGCTTTAGGCTGGCGTCCAGATATGTCTGGCGTTAAATGGACGAATAAAAAAGTTGCAATTATTGGTGCAGGTCCAGCAGGCTTAGGCTGTGCAGATATTCTTGCACGCGGTGGTGTAAAACCAGTTGTATTCGATAAACGTCCTGAAATTGGTGGTCTACTTACATTCGGTATTCCAGAATTTAAAATGGAAAAAGATGTGATGAAACGTCGTCGTGAAATCTTCACGGGGATGGGCATTGAGTTCCGTTTGAATACTGAAATTGGTGTCGATGTAACGATCGAACAGTTGCTTGCTGAATACGATGCAGTATTCATGGGTATGGGAACTTACACTTATATGAAAGGTGGCTTCCCTGGTGAAGATCTTGATGGTGTTTACGATGCATTAGATTTCTTAATTGCGAATGTAAATCGTTGCCAAGGCTGGGAAAAAGATCCAAGCGAATACATCAGCGTAGATGGCAAAAAGGTGATTGTTCTGGGTGGTGGTGATACTGCGATGGACTGTAACCGTACTTCATTACGCCAAGGTGCACATGATGTGACATGTGCTTACCGCCGTGACGAAAGCAACATGCCAGGTTCTGCGCGTGAAGTGAAGAATGCCTATGAAGAGGGTGTGAAATTCCTATTCAATCGTCAACCAATTGAAATTGTTGGTGAGAATGGAAAGGTAACAGGTGTAAAAGTTGTGACTACACAGATGGGTGAGCCTGATAGCCGTGGTCGTCGTAGCCCTGAGCCAATTCCTGGTTCTGAAGAAGTTTTACCAGCTGATGCAGTCTTGCTTGCTTTCGGTTTCCGTCCAAGCCCTGCGGATTGGTTTGGTTCTGCGAATGTGAGCTTAGATGGTTCAGGTCGTGTAGTGGCAGCTGAACAGCAAGAGTTCAAGTTCCAGACTTCTAATCCAAAAATCTTCGCAGGCGGAGACATGGTGCGTGGTTCTGATCTTGTGGTAACTGCTATCTGGGAAGGTCGTCAAGCTGCCGAAGGTATTTTAGATTACCTTGGTGTTTAATCCAGAAAATATTATAAAACACGTCTAAGTAGAGCCTGCATTATGCAGGCTTTATTATTTTTCACCTTATCTTTTTGGTAGTTTTGGCAAATCGTATAAGCTATTTTGCCCTATGCTTGACTATCCTGTAGCGCAATACTCAAAGTCAGTATATAAAATGTGCAGGAACTCAAGATGGCACTTGCAAATGCAAATTCAGAGAAAGGCTATTTAAATCGTCCCAAAGCTTTGGGAATTACAGTGCGTCGTTTGCAATTTAATCCTAAAAAAATTCAACGACACTATTTTGCTAATTCTCCATTAATGTCGCATCTTTTAACTGCGTTATCATCCACTTTTCCAATTGGTGAACAATATTTTGTGAACAGTGTGCGGAACGTACGAGATAAAGTTAAAGATCCTCAGTTACAAGCACAAATTGCTGCATTTATTGGACAAGAAGCAATGCATTCTAAAGCCCATACTGAGTTCAATGATGCATGGCGTAAAGAGGATTATAACCTTGATCGTTTTCAAGCGTGGCTGGCAAAGCGTGATGATGCACTACGAAACATTCATCCAAAATTACAGCTCGCTTTAACTTGTGCATTTGAACATTTTACTGCGATGTTAGGCGGTTACATTCTCAAACATCCAGAAATATTAAGTACTTTAGATGATGATGCAATGAAATTATGGGTGTGGCATGCAATTGAAGAAATTGAACATCGCTCTGTTGCCTTTGATGTCTATCAAGAGGTCTATGGCGATGATCGTATTCGTCGTTTATTAATGCGTAGTGTAACCACTGGTTTTGCAAGTTTGACGTTCTATGCGACCTCACGTTTAGTTTGGCAAGATAAATGGAAAAGCTTACCGAAAGTTGGTGGCAATCTATTTGGAATCTATTTACTTGTAAAAATGTTAATTCAGCTTATTCCTGAATACTTATCGTATTATCAAGCGGATTTCCATCCTGCAAAGCATGACTATACGAAATTGGTAAATTACTGGAAAGCACGTATGGCTGACGAATATGGAATGATCAGCTTTCAAGAGGAAATCGTATCTAAAATTTACAGTTAATTAGTCAGACAGCATAATACTCCTCGTATTGCAAAGCATTACTTCAAGAGAATTGAGTAATGCTTTTTTATTTAATCTAAACATAAATCAACTTAAATAAATGTTACACAGATAGTAAAAAATCTCACTACAATGAATTATCGCAAAAATATAAAGAAAAACTTGAGGATAAATTTTTATGAAAATGATCAAACACACCGCTTTAGTAACAGTATTGGCAAGCACATTGTTATTCACGGGTTGTGGTTATAATACGTTGCAAGTGAAAGATGAAGCTGTGAGTGCTTCATGGTCAGAAGTACAAAACCAATATCAACGCCGCGCTGATTTAGTTCCAAATCTTGTTAATGTCGTGAAAGGCTATGCCAAACATGAGGAACAAGTGCTCACAGAGGTGACTCAAGCACGTTCGAATGTTGCGGGTTTAAAAGTTGATAAAGAAGTTTTAGAAGACCCAGCTTTATTTGAGAAATACCAGCAAGCACAGAGTCAATTAACGGGTGCATTGTCTCGTCTAATTGCTGTTTCTGAAAATTATCCCGACCTAAAAGCCAACGAACAATTTCGTGATCTACAAGCCCAATTGGAAGGTACTGAAAATCGTATAGCTGTGGCTCGCAATCGCTATATCACGACTGTTCAAGATTACAATGCTTATGTACGTCAGTTCCCACAGGTAATGACTGCAAAAGTTATTGGAATGAAAACCAAAGAGAACTTCAAAGCAGAACAATCCGCACAGCAAGCTCCGACAGTTTCATTTAATTAAGAACTGAAACTGGTTAGATCGATAAGGAGTAAGGTATGTTGATAAAACCAACGCAAAAAATTAAATATATTCTTATTATTCTTTTTGCGCTGCTTTGTTGTCAGCATACCGTTTGGGCGGAGGTTGCAACCGCAACAGATCATAGTGATGTGATTGTTGCTGGAAAAATCATTCAAGATCAGCAGAAAAATAGCTCTACATCATCGCAGTCAATACAAGTACCCATATTGCCAAAAGTTACCAATGATATGGAGTATGGTGAATCAATTCGAAATTTACCGACTTTAAATCAGCCTGTTATTGATCAAGCTAAGGTGTTGAGTGAGGCTGAAATACAGCAACTTAATCAAAAAATTCTGAGTTTATATCAACAAGGCAAAGCTCAAATCGGTGTAATTATTGTACCAACGACAGGACAAGAAGCCATTTTTGATTTTGCTTTGCGTACAGGCGAAAAATGGCAATTAGGTTCAGCCAAGCGTGATAATGGTTTGTTAATGGCGATTGCGATTAATGATCGTAAAATTCAAATATTGACAGGTTATGGCTTGGAGGGTGTATTACCCGATGTAGTATTGAGCCGAATAATTCGAAATCAGATCACTCCTTATTTCAAACAAGGTCAATATGCACAAGGGATTTCGTCAGGTTTGGATGAGCTTACCCGTATTGTTAATCTTGATCCGGAGATCGCTCAACAATCTGCTCAAGAGCTCAAAGAGCGACATGAGCAGGCAATCCAAGCACAACAAGCGAAAGATAATACGCTTACGATGGCGCTATTTATTTTAATTGCAGGTGTCATAGGATCGTTCATTGTGGGTAAACGATTAAGTGCATCTACTGCTGCTGTTGCTGCAACAGTTGCAGGTTTGGTAAATGGTGCAGGTATTCTTATGAGTTTGCTGCTTGGCATAGGTATTTTCTTTTTATTAATTACATCACTTGCTCAACTGATTTTTCAAGCTTTCTTGTCTGGTGGAGGACGCGGAGGCGGAGGTGGAGGATTTGGCGGTAGTGGTGGTGGCTATAGCGGTGGTGGCGGTAGCTTTGGAGGGGGAGGTGCCTCAGGATCATGGTAACTAAAACAGATACAACAGAAATTATTACGCAACCCAAGCTCGATGAATCTGTACAACCTAGTGCAAAACGCTGGTTAAAGCATTTTTTTTACGTTTCATCAGCACATCGGTATTTTAATAAACAAGATCGACAAGAGATCGCTAGATCAGTACAGCAAGCAGAAAAAGGTCATGTAGGCGAAATTCAGGTGGTAATTGAAGGTCATATACCATGTTCACAAGCTTATTACCAAAATACACGTTTACGTGCGCAGCAACTCTTTGCAGAATTAGGTGTTTGGGATACCGAGTTGAATAGTGGTGTGCTGCTTTATTTAAATTTGTGTGAGCGTAAAGTTGAGATTTTGATTGATCGTGGTTTGAAGAATGCAACACAAACACATATTTGGACTCAAATCTGTCAGGAAATGATCAGCCTTTTGACTGCAAAACAATATCAAGCAGCTGTTAAACATGGAGTGGAGCAGATTGGTTCAGTGCTTGATGACTTTTATGCTAAAAACAATAAAAATGAAGTGAACAATGAGCTTCCAAATGAACCATATATTTTAAATTGAGCCTTTGTTAGTCTATTTTTCAATAATCAATTTAACCTATTTCGATTAGACCGTTTATCTTCCGATAAATGGTCTATTTATTCATCACTTTTTAGAAAAAAAGATAATTAAAACTCTGTGATTAAATTCTCTTTTAATTGCGAAAATTACTAAAAAAGCATTAAAAATTCCTTAAGCAAGGTCTCAGGCTTGCAAAATGGTGACATATATTGTCATTTATTATTTCTTTTTGTCAAAAAAGAGGGGCTTTTGTTCGTGCTGAATAATGTTTTAAGTCTCTGTTTTTTTAAGCTAAAATTCGATAAGCTAAGGACTGGCATAGAACATGCTAAATACAAGTAGCTAATAAAAGCTTATAAAAATTTATACATTGGAGAAATGTTATGAAATCAATGCAAAAGGGTTTTACTCTTATTGAATTAATGATCGTTGTAGCGATCATTGGTATCTTGGCTGCGGTAGCATTACCTGCGTATCAAGATTATACTATTCGAGCAAAAGTATCTGAAGCAGTTTTAGCAGCATCAGCGTGTCGTACAACTGTAACTGAAGTTTTTCAATCATCAACGAGTGCATCTTTACCTACTGCAGGAAACTGGGGGTGTGAGGCAGGTACTTCTAGTTCGGCAGCAACAAAATATGTTCAAACGGTAACAACTACAGACGCTGGTCAAATTTTTGTAACTACTAGTGCTGCACCAGATTTGAAAGATGCTGCTTCAAAACAATTCGCATTAACACCGATGAAAAGTGCTACAGCAGCAATGACTTCAAGTGATGTTGGTACAGCTGTTAACAACTGGAAATGTGGTCCAGCAACTAATGGTGGCACTGCTATGCCTGCTAAATATTTGCCAGGCTCGTGTCGAGCAAGCTAATTTAGACAGTTAAATGATAGGGATGTTTAGGCATCCCTTTTTTATTAATTATTTATAAGAAGTTATAAAAAATGAATAAAAGTATAAAATATTTTTTTCTCTTATCTCTTTTGTTTATAGGTTTATCATGGCTTGTACCAAATCATTATCTACCATGGTTAACTTCTCATAGTGATTTTCTCGCATTTTTATCATTATTTTTTTTGAGTTTAGCAACATTTTTCAGTATTAAAAGGATTGTAGTCCCTAAAAAAGTTATCCTATTCTTTTTGTTTTTAATGTTTATACCTTTTTTCCAATTTTTTTTTGGTAAAATCTTCTTTTTTGGAGATGCATTAATAAGTTCACTTTATTTGTTGGGTTTTCTTATTGCTTATAGTGTAGGCTATAATCTCGCAGAATATAAAATATTTATCTATAAATATTTTTTTATGTTAATTTTATTTGTTAGTATTTTAAGTGTGTATATTGTGTTAAAGCAATGGATGCTTCTTACTTCTAATGGGGTTTGGATTGTTGAAATTCCTCCAGGTGGTCGCCCATTTGCTAATTTTGCCCAGCCTAATAATTGTTCAACATTTCTTTCCATCGGATTAATGGCAACACTCTATTTATACGAAAAAAAATATATCAATAGCTTTTCTGGAATTATAATTTCAATTTTTATCTTGTTTGGAATAGCACTTTGCCAATCTAGAACAGCATGGGTTTTTGTAGTATTGTTTATATTTTGGTGGCTTTTTAAAACTAGAAATTTTAATGTTAGATTGAATAGATATTTAATTTTTTATTTTTCCAGCTTATTCGCTTTATTTGTTTTAATAATACCTTTCTTTTCTGATTATCTAGATGTGATGTTTACAAAGGATATTATAACTAGAGCAACAACAGGTCATCTAAGAATTCCTATGTGGCACCAAATGTTATTGGCTATAGCAAATGAACCTTTAGTAGGCTACGGTTGGAATCAAGTCAGTGTTGCTCAACTATCTATTTATTTAGATTATCCGACAACTGAGTGGGTTGAGCATAGTCATAATATTTTTTTAGACTTATTAGTTTGGAACGGTATCCCTATTGGAGTTTTTATTATTTTTTTTCTATGTTTGTGGTTATATGAAATTAGTAAACTTGTGAATGATATTGAGTCTTTTATTTCTCTTTCTATGGTAGGTATTGTTTTAATACATGCAATGTTAGAGTATCCTCTAGATTATGCTTTTTTTCTACTTCCAGTAGGATTTTTACTCGGCAATGTTCAATATAAAGATGATGGTATTAAACTTGTTTATATTAAACAATCGGTTTTAAAATCATTGATAATATTTTCCTCTATTATATATGTGTGGATTTTTTTTGAGTATAGGGTTATTGAAAAAGATATCCAACTACTTAGGTTTGAAATGTATAATATTGGAGAATTGCATTCGAATAGTGCTACACCAAATATATTGCTACTTACTCAATTAAAAGAACAAATAAGGTTTTCTCGTACGATTCCTCATTCAAATATGTCGAGACAGCAATTAGATTGGATGCGTAGAGTAGCGTATCGTTATGCTACACCATATAATTTATACCATTATGCACAAGCTCTAGCATTAAATGATAAAAATGAATCAGCAAAGAAACATTTGCTCATTCTGGAGAAATTATATGGTAGAAAGTATAATTTTAGTTCGCTTTATGATGTGAATCAATCTCTAGCTTTTGAATGGCATAAAAAGAGTGTATCCAAGTAATGACGTATGCTTTATCAAAAAGAAAGTTTTTTATTAAACATTTTTTTATTTCTATAGTTGTAGCTATTTTTATAGTAGGCATTAGACCTCTTGCAAAAATCATTTTTCAACCAACTCCATGTTGTAAATTGCAGCAATTAAATTCAGACGTAAACCCATGCGTTTACGCCTATTTCGATAACGTGTAGCCAGA
>NZ_JBPKBJ010000063.1:0-18321 GCF_051390655.1 Acinetobacter sp. P1(2025) | reverse complement strand
AGCGTTAAATATGAAGAGGTGTATCTCAAAGCTTATAGCAGTGTCACAGATGCGAAAAAGCAATTGAGTGCATATTTTGAGTTTTATAATCTGAAACGACCTCATTCGAGTCTAGACAAAATGACACCAAATGAGTTTTACTATGATCAGCTACCCCAACAAAACAAGGTGGCTTAACTAGAGCGGAATATCACTTATAAATACGCTTTTAGTTGTTCAAACATGTGGGACCACCTCTTTCCATTGGCAGTTAGAATTAAAGTATCGCCAGTATTCACATTTGACGACTCGGTATCGTTGTCTGAATCACTATTACAACCTAACAATGCAAAGCTTGCTAATGCAGTAACAGTCAAAGCTGTAATTTTCTTATTCATGTGTCTATCCTGATCTCAAAGTTATTTATAATAAGAAGTCGTCTTCCAATGAACGGTTTAAATTGACAAAGCTTCTTGATATTCATTTTTGTTTGGAGGAAATTCCAAAAAAGATGGATGTATTAAGTTAAAAAATACAAATCACAATTTTTTGAAATTCACTTCTACTTTAATCAGGTTATGCGGACTAGGGTATAAAGTAAATTAATGTTTTTAAGTGATTTTTTGGTAGTAGCGTGTCGATTGGTAATTATTCACGAGGAATTCACGCTCGTTAAGAAACGTTAATTAGTGCACAGAAATTATTTTTTAAAATTGGATTATCTCATATCAAAAAATAAAAAAGAGAACATGACTGTTCTCTTTTTTAATTTATACAAACTTAATTAAGCTTCGACAGTTTGTACAGCAATTTTCTTAGCAGGGTCTACTTTGCGACGAACCGCAGGAACAGGTTCACCATGATACTGACGATCTGCAAAGTAGCTTGAACGGACCATTGGTGCAGACCAAATATTTTTGAAGCCTAATTTACGACCATGTTCTGCGTAACGTTCAAATTCTTCTGGCGTTACAAAGCGATCTATTGGCGCATGTTGCTTAGATGGTTGTAAATATTGACCAATTGTTACGTAGTCCACATCATGAGCACGAAGATCATCAAGTAAAGAAATCACTTCTTCTTCAGTTTCACCAATACCCACCATCAAACCACATTTGGTAGGAACGTCTGGGCAGTATTCTTTAAACATTTTTAAAAGATTCAAAGAATGTTGATAGTCTGAACCTGGACGCATTGCTTTATATAAGCGAGGTACTGTCTCGATATTGTGGTTAAAAACGTCAGGTGGACATTCAGTCATAATGCGTAAAGCAATATCCATGCGACCACGGAAATCAGGAACTAAGATTTCAAGTAGCGTTTTTGGACTCAAAGCACGAGCTTCTTTAATACAATCCACAAAATGTTGAGCGCCGCCATCTAAAAGATCATCACGATCTACAGAGGTGATAACCGCATATTTCAAACCCAGGTTTGAAATAGTTTCCGCCATATGACGAGGTTCATCAGGATCAAGTGCATTTGGTCGACCATGAGCAACGTCACAGAAAGGACAGCGACGAGTACAAATATCGCCCATAATCATAAAAGTCGCAGTACCACCACCAAAACACTCTGGAAGGTTAGGGCAGGCAGCTTCTTCACAAACAGTATGGAGTTTTTGCGAACGTAGAGTTGTTTTTATACGCTGAACCTCTTCAGGTGCAGTCATTTTGACGCGAATCCAGTCTGGTTTACGAGGTACTTCAACCGTAGGTATAACTTTTACAGGAATTCTAGCGACTTTTTCAGCGCCACGAAGTTTTATGCCCTGTTCAGGTTTACGGTGTTCAGACATCTTATTTTCTACAACCTATTGCTTGAGATATTCGATTATTATAGTCAAATTTATAGGTTTATAGGATGAAATAGGTATTCATTTTGAAAATGTGAATATATAAAAATATATGGTTGAGAAATACATCAACCCATAGCATATTAGTTATCATATATATAGAAGTAAACAGCTAAGAGATAAAGGAGCTTTGAATGCCACGTAAGAAAGAGGTCGTTGGTGGGAATGTTGTAAAATTTGATGCAGTCATTCTCGGTTCTGGCCCAGCTGGTGAAGGCGCGGCAATGAAGCTAGCTAAAGCAGGTAGAAAAGTAGCAATCGTCGATGTACGTGATCAACTCGGTGGTAACTGTGCACATGTAGGTACAATTCCAAGTAAAGCCTTACGTCAAACAGTTTCAAGTATCATTCGTTATCAGCGTGATCCAATGTTTCAAAAAGTAGGTGAATGGAAACAATTCACCATGAAACAAGTGTTACGCAACGCGCATAAAGTGATTCAACAGCAAGTTGATACTCATACACGTTTTTATGATCGCAATAAGATTGATGTTTTTCATGGACGTGCGTATATCCAAGATAAAAATACCGTACTCATTTTTGGTCAAGATGGCATAAAAGATACCATTATCTGTAAACAAATTGTGATTGCAACGGGTAGCCGTCCTTATCAGCCACAAGGTTTGGACTTTAACCATCCTCGTGTTTTTGATTCTGACAAAATTCTTGATTTGGATTATTCAATTCAAAAAATCATTATTTACGGTGCTGGTGTTATTGGTTGCGAATACGCATCGATTTTTATTGGTCTAGATCATAAAGTTGATTTGATCAACACTCAGCAAAAGCTTTTAAGCTACCTTGATGATGAAATCGCTGATGCATTGTCATATCACTTGCGTGAGCAAGGAGTATTGATTCGTCACAATGAACAAATCGATCGCCTAGAAACTTTTGATGATCATGTGGTATTACATTTGCTTAGTGGCAAGAAAATCAAAGCTGATGCCATCTTATGGTGTAATGGTCGTTCAGGTAATACTGATGGCTTAGGACTCGAGAATGTAGGTCTTGTACCAAACAACCGTGGTCAGTTGATGGTAAATGATCAATATCAAACTGAAGTTGAGAACATTTATGCTGCTGGTGATGTGATTGGTTGGCCATCACTTGCATCTGCTGCATATGACCAAGGCCGTTGTGCAGGTGCAAACATGGTCGGTGAGAAAAATGTTAAACCGATTAAAGACGTACCAACAGGCATTTATACCATTCCAGAAATTTCTTCGATTGGAAAAACTGAACAAGAGTTGACTGAAGAAAAAGTACCTTATGAAGTAGGCCAAGCATCTTTCCGTCATCTAGCTCGCGCTCAAATTACTGGTGATACCGTAGGTGAGTTAAAAATCCTCTTCCACCGCGATAGTTTGGAAGTTTTAGGTATTCATTGTTTTGGTAACAATGCCGCAGAGATTATCCACATTGGACAAGTTGTAATGCATAGTCCGAATAATACATTAAAGTATTTTGTTGAAACGACATTCAACTACCCAACAATGGCTGAAGCATATCGTGTTGCAGCGTTGAATGGTATGAATCGTCTATTCTAACTTTGATCGAATTGTATGAATAAAATGCCAATCATTATGATTGGCATTTTGCCATTTAAATTGAAATAAAAAGGTTAAACATGAAAATCCAGAAAAATAATTTAGTGATCGTAACGATTATTATTGTGCTAATTGCTGCTTATGTCGGTATAGATTTAAAGCAAAACAACCTGAACGATAATGTTGTTCAGACTTCAATTGTTGAGGAAGCTACTGTTGATGATCAACAAAAGATTATGCAAGCTTATCAAGAACAGATAAGTAATATTCAAGTTCAATCCAAGGGTGAAGTAAAAGCAATTTTAGCTGATGATAATGATGGTTCAAGACACCAAAAAATGATTCTAAAACTGGAGAATGGTTTAACCGTTCTAGTGGCGCATAACATTGATTTAGCACCTCGGGTGGAGAGGCTTAGAAAAGGTGAGATAGTCGAATTTTATGGAGAATATGAATATAGCCCTAAAGGTGGAGTGATTCATTGGACTCATCATGATCCACAAGGAAAACATGTGGATGGATGGCTAAAATATCAAGGGAAAAGCTATCAATAATCTCTTTTCGCTAATTAGCCATCCATAATATGCTCTAAATTAGCTTGAAAGCCCCAAATTTTGACGAGATTTCCATTTAGGTAGTATCTTAGCTAAATAGGCATCCATGCACCATACAGGGCCAATCAGAAGGAATTGCAGATCTTTGAAGAAAGAAGGTTTCTTTCCTTCAACTTTATGACCATAAAACTGACCAATCCATGCGATTACAAACACGCCGATATAAAATCCTACTCCTACAGGTAGAATAATAATAAGCCAAGCCATTACCACCAACAAAGCAGCCATAGCCACAGCTAACACGATATCCAAGCGAGCATAGAAAACCAGTGTAAGTACAAGTAATAAAGCGGTGAGTAGAGTACTAAAATGCGCAAGAATACCAATTATTGAAAAAAGAATTGCTGGGACACATACCCAATGTATTTTTTTATTGGTTTGGTTTTGGTGACTATCGCTGTATTCATCGAACCATTCATCTATCGATTTCACAACTGCACTCCTTGCTAAATTGACAATTTATAATGTCATTACTATAGCGAAGAAAGTAGTGAGGGTCAAAAATGAATCAAAAAATAATATAAATAATAAAGCCACGTATAAACGTGGCTTTATTATTAGTTGGAAGTCTAAATATTAAGAATTTGGACCATCAACGCGTTCTATACTTACTTTCGCAGTGCCAGCATTGGTAACACCAAGTTGCTTAGCTGCGCCATAAGATAAATCTAATACACGATTACCATGGAATGGACCACGATCGTTAACCTTAACTACAACGCTTTTACCGTTGTCTTTATTGGTCACACGAATGTAACAGTTCAATGGCAGGCTACGATGAGCAGCAGTTAAACCATTCATGTCGAATGTTTCACCGCTTGCAGTCTTACGACCATGAAATTGACGACCATACCATGATGCTACGCCAGTTTGGCTAAACTTACGTACGGTATTAGACGCAACAGTGTTAAGTTTTTCAATCACTGAAGGCTCTTCTTCAGGGATATCAATTTTAGCAGCAATTGTTTGGCGACGTACTTTGTCACCAGAACTCTCAGTGATTGAAAGACTATTGACGTTAGAAAAACGAGAATTAAAATTTTGAGAATCTTTGCTCAAAACGCGGGCTGCTAAATTAGAACCTTCAACATCATTTGTTAATGATGATGATTGTACCATTTCAGCATGTAACGGGCTTAAACTTAAGCCTGCCGTCAGCGCTAGAATATATTTCAGCGAAAACTGCATTGTATAAACTCCTAGAGAACATGCTTTTCTATCTCGACAAAACAGCATCGAAATACAGTGCACATGTCTAATTATTCACTTTTGCAATTACTTTTCTTGGGTGGATAATATTCAGCGCTTACGAAGTGTGTCTAGTCTTTAACGATAAATAGTTACAAAAAGGGTAAAAACTTACAGTTTTAGATTAAAAAACAATCAATTTTGTAACAAAATATGAAAATTGATTATTTAACACCCTTTTTGAACCATAAATTTATTGACTTTTAAATTTTGTTTAAAAAGTCGGATTATCTTCCTGCGACTTCAGTGCCTAATAACCACACCGCTGTGGCATACATTCGGCTCTTATTATAAGTCGTGATTACTTGGAAATTTGGATAAGTGATGTAGTAAATAGGTCCAAATTGGTCTTGTAATTGAATAACATTTACTAAATCAAGATCATCTATTTTTACCAAAGGGTCAATAGGTGCAATGCCTAGTCTTTTTAGTTCACCATATGGAGTTGGTTGAGTTAAATCCTTAGCAATAATACTTTCAGGATCGTTACCTAAATAACGAGCAGGGAAGCCAATTGGACGATCACGTTGCCAACCATATTGAGCTAAATAATTCGCGATTGAACCAATTGCATCAACTGCGGAGTTTCTTAAATCAATATGTCCATTACCATCATAATCCACACCTAGCTTTTGGATGTTACTCGGCATAAATTGTGGATAGCCAATAGCCCCAGCATATGAACCAACGATACTGTTGGTTGGATAGCCTTCTTTATATGTCCATGAGATCAACGCTGCGAGTTCATCACTGAAGTAATCAGCACGACGAGGATAACCAAACGCTAAGGTTGCTAGAGCGTCGCGGGTGATGAAAGAGCCTTTATTTGCACCATAACCTGTCTCAACACCTAAAATGCCTAAAATTACAGATTTTGGTACACCAAATTGTTGTTCCGCACGATTCAGAACATCTTCATATTGGTTTTTAAAGCGGACACCACGTTGAATTGTACCTTCGACCAAGAACATAGAGCGATATTCATACCAAGGCTTACTTTCACCAGGACGCGTCATGATGTTTAAAATGTTGGGTAAATTACGTGCGCCACTCATTGCACTATCAATTTGTTCACTACTTAGACCATAAGTAGTCATCGCTTTTTGTTTAAAAGCAAAATAATTTGGATGAGTGTAAAATTCATTTGCTTGCGCCCAATTACTACTCAAAAATAGACTGGCACTCAATGTTAAAAATTTAAAAGTATTATTTAGTTTAGGATGAAACATGTGTTTTATGAATTCCTCGTTATCGATGTGTATGAATTGACATCACAAGTCCAAATGTTGACATAAGTGTAATAATTGCAGTTCCACCATAGCTCATAAACGGTAACGGCACACCCACTACAGGTAAAATACCACTGACCATGCCTGCATTTACAAATACATAAACAAAAAATGACAAACCAAAGGCTCCCGCAACTAAACGCCCATAGTTATGGAAGCTTTGTAAGCCAATCTGAAATGTTCTAAAAATAATCGCGCAATATAAGAAAATAAGTAGGGTAACGCCGATCAAGCCAAATTCTTCAGAATAGGCTGCAATAATAAAGTCGGTATGACCTTCTGGTAAAAAATGTAAGTGAGATTGAGTACCTTCTAAAAAGCCTTTCCCTGAAAAACCGCCTGAACCTATCGCAGTTTTAGATTGAATAATATTCCAACCTGTACCTAATGCATCTGCCTCAGGATCTAACAAGGTAAGTACCCTTTGTCGTTGGTAATCGTGTAGTAAGAACTCCCAAGCAATTGGAATGATTACAGCGGCAACTCCAGCAGCGGCAGCAATTAATCTCCACGATAATCCACTCAAGAAAAGTACAAAAATGCCACTAGCAAGCACAAGTAATGAAGTACCTAAGTCGGGTTGCTCTGCAATTAAAAGAAAAGGTACGAGGATGAGCAGCAAAGATAGTATGACTTGAGACAAACTAGGAGGTAAGGCTTTGCGGGATAGGAACCATGCGATCATCATTGGCATGCCAATCTTCATGAATTCACTCGGTTGAACACTACCAAAGCCTGGAATATCAATCCATCTTTGTGCTCCCATGCGTACTTCACCAAACACGACTACTGCAACTAAGGACAAAACACCGAAGACATAAAAATATGGTGAGAATGCTTGATAAACTTTTGGAGGAATTTGCGCCAGAATAATCATGACGGTAAAACCAATGCCAAAGCTCATTGCTTGTTTACTGACAAGACCAACATCTTGGGCTGAAGCACTATATAAGACAGTAAGTCCTAAAAATGCATTTAGTACCAGAAATAGGCAAAGCCATGGGTCTATATGGAGTTGTTGCCACCGTGAAGGGTGAGTGGCAGTACTCAAGCCATCACGCGGTGCTTGACGTAAAAATTTGTACTGTGAGCTTGGAGACATGCGCTTCTAAATCAAGTAAATCAATGCTTCGCGAATGCTAACATAAACACTGATTTAGACAATGCAAATTTAGAAATTGTGACATTTATAAGTTTGGAAATGACTCATTATTTTTTATAAAAAAAAGCGACTATATATAGTCGCTGTTTTTTGAATATTCGAAGCTTATTTCTGAACGAGCAACTGATCGAAATGCTTAGTGAATACATCTAACTCAGCTTGGCTTAAGCTAGGAATTAGTTTTTTGATTACAATATGTACAGCAGTTTCAACACCGCTTGTTGCAACACTTGCAACACCGCGTTTTACCATGCCTAAACCCAATGTTTTGTTGTATTCAGTCATGAAGTGTTGAATAAGCGCATCAGCAAAAGATTTGAACTGTTGTGTTAATGCATCACGTTGTTCTTTACCGTTGCCCGCAGCAACTTCAGCAAAGCTTTTTTTCATGTCAGAAACTAAAGCATCTGGTAGTTGAGTACCGATACGTTGTTTACCTTCATTATCAATAAACAAGCTCTTTTCCATGAAAGCTAAAGATTCAAGAACTTGTTCATTCGATGCTTTGCCTAATAATTGCTTCATCAAAGTAGAGACAATACTACGAATCTTTTGAGCGAGTTCTTCAGTTGTATCTCGTTTGTCACTTGGTGGGAATTGCTGTACCAAATGCACCAACATCGTGTCAATCAGCTCATCAGTAAGTTGAAGAGAAATCTTGTCACGCAAAGGGTATTGTGGTTCTTTGCTGTTACGGTTGGCTTGTGCAAGTTGAATATCCTGACTCAACGTTGCAGATGGAAGAATACCGAAATAACTGGTCATTGAAGAACGTCCTCTATATCAAATTTATTCGTTTTATTGTCGTGCCAAGCGGATCGGCTCGGGCATCCATGACAAGTCAGATACTCGACAAGGGTTGATATCTAATCCACCACGACGAGTATAGGTTGCATAGACCATCAGTTTTTCTGGTTTTAAGTGTTGCCAAATATCTGCGAATATTTGTTCCACGCATTGTTCATGAAAACCATTATGCTGACGGTACGAAATAATATAGGCTAATATACTGCGATAACAAGGTTTTTTACCTTGAAAACGAATAAAAACAGTACCCCAGTCTGGTTGTCCCGTCACTGGGCAATTACTTCTCAAAAGATGAGAGTAAAGTTCAACTTCAATATTTTCTTCACTGACAGCATCGTACTGCAATAAGCTTGAATCTGGATGTTCTGAAAGACCTTCAGGGATCAGATCATCTATACAGATCCCTTGGGGTTTAGAAATCTGTAAATCATCCACTTGAAATAGTTGCAGTTCAACTTTAGCACCAGCAGCATCTGATAAATCACGCTCAACGGTCTCAACAAATAATTGTTGAGATGTAAATTGTGTGAAATTCATGCTGTTGAAATATAGTTTAAGTGATTTTGATTCAATTAAATTCGGAGAGTTGGCTGGTAAGGTTAAACGTCCTATAGCCACTTGTGGTAAACCAAGTTGGTTTAACCATGAAATCTCAAATACATGCCACCAGTCTTTGCCTTGAGCTATGCCTTCAATATCTGCATAAAGTTTGCGAGATTCAGCACGAGCAATCGGAAATAAGACTTCTGGTTGATATTGAGTAGGGTACTGGGTGTCTTTGCCCAATAAAGAATGTTCTACACTCATTCACGCATTCCTGAACCGCGAGCTAATAAATGATATGCAACTGCATAAAGGGCAACACAACATAATGTGACAACAGTGAGGGAGAATGAAACATTGACATCACTATGTCCCAAAATACCAAAACGGAAAGCGTTGACCATGTAAACAATTGGGTTAATTAAAGAGAGATTTTGCCAAAATGGACTTAAAGCACTAATCGCATAAAATACACCACCCAAGTAAGTGAGTGGAGTCAAAACGAAAGTTGGGATAATCGAAATATCATCAAATGATTTTGCATATACAGCATTAATGAAGCCACCAAGTGAAAATAATAACGAGGTGATAATCACTGTATATATAGTTACAAAGAAATTATAGATTTCCAAGTGAGTAAAAAACAAACTCATCAGAGTAACGATTAAGCCGACCAAAACACCACGACATACACCACCAATCACATAACCCCAAAGAATTAAATGTAATGGCACAGGGCTCATAATCAATTCTTCAATGCTTTTTTGGAATTTTGCACTAAAGAAGCTTGAAGAAACGTTCGCATAACTATTGGTAATCACTGCCATCATAATTAAACCTGGCACAATAAATTGCATATAGCTGAAGCCACCCATTTCACCAATGCGTGATCCGACTAAATTACCGAAAATCACGAAATATAGGCTCATGGTAATCGCTGGTGGCAGCAAGGTCTGAGGCCAAATTCGCATAAAACGACGAATTTCTTTAACGACTAAGGTCCAAAGTGCGGTTTGTAACTGATTAAAGTTCATTGATCCGCTCCTGTAAGATTTTTCTCAACCATTTTTACGAACAATTCTTCTAAGCGGTTTGATTTGTTACGCATACTACTGACTTGAATATTTTGTGATTGTAAAATCAAAAATAAATCATTCATGCTATGCGCTTTATCCATCGTAACTTCTAAAGTCACTGGATCGATTAATTCGAATTTAAATCCAATAATATTGAGTTGCAGGTTTTCGATCGGTTCTGCTAAATCACAAATAAACGATTCTTCATTAAGTTGATTTAGGAAACCTTTCATAGTGGTATCTTCTTTGATCACACCACGGTCAATAATGGCTATGCGACGACACAGCATTTCAGCTTCTTCTAAATAATGTGTCGTTAAAATGATTGAGGTACCTTTTTCATTCATTTCAGTTAAGAAATCCCACATTGAACGGCGTAATTCAATATCAACGCCTGCAGTAGGTTCATCGAGAATCAGAAGTTTTGGTTCATGCATCATTGCACGTGCAATCATTAGGCGACGTTTCATACCGCCTGAAAGCATCCGAGACTGAATATTACGCTTTTCCCAAAGACCAAGTTTCTCTAAATAATATTCAGCACGCTGTTCAGCAAGTTTTTTGGGAATTCCATAGTAGCCAGCTTGAGTGACCAAAATATCAAAAGTTTTCTCGAATTGACCAAAGTTAAACTCTTGAGGTACAACGCCTAAACACTGTTTTGCCAATGATGGATGGGTATCAAGGTTATGGCCAAAAATTTCAACTGTACCTGATGTTTTTTTAGTTAAAGAACTAATGATACTGATCGTCGTCGATTTACCTGCACCATTAGGTCCTAATAATGCATAAAACTCTCCTTCAGGTACGGTTAAATTAATACCTTTTAATGCCTGAAAACCATTACGATAAGTTTTGGACAAATCGCTCAACACCAAAGCATCAGTCATGAACGTCTCTCATTGTTAGATTGAACGCGTATTTTGAGCGATATAAAAAAATAAACCAAGTGTAAAAGTGGTTTATCTTGTTCTATATATAGAACAGCGTTGAGCAGTCATTTCGAAAGCAAATTAATAAACAGCTAGAGCCTCTATTAAGATAAAGTTTTTAAAGCATTTTTATAAAGCTTTGTTGTTTAAATAGGTAAATTTATCAATAAATTAAGAGCTTAATTTTTTAAATTGCTTAATCAAGAAATCAATAAAAATTTGAAGTTTTTTAGAGATATTCTGACCATTGGGATAAACCGCATAAAAGTTCATGATCGGGCTGTGATAGTCTTCTAAACACCGAGAAATAACACCTGCATCAAAATATTTTTTAGCAATAAAATCTGGTAGGAAGACGATGCCATGTCCTTTGGTACATAAATCTAATAATAAGTCGCCATTGTTGCAGATAAATTTTGGATAGCATTGAATCAGTTCAGTCGTCTGATCTTTACTCAAGCTAATCTTATTGTGATTGTTTTTTTGACTATAAAGTAAAATATCATGCTGTTTTAAATCATCAATCGTATGTGGCATGCCTTTTCTTTCGAGATAATCTTTTGATGCATAAAAGCTACGCTTGTATGATGCAATGACGGTATTTTGAAAGTTGTGATCCGCTTTATCGTCTACTCTTAAAGTTAGATCAAACTGTTGTTCATAAATATCAACAAAGCTGTCAGTCAAATATAGATCTATTTTAATGTGCGGAAATTGTTGAATAAAATCAGAAATAATATCGGTGAGAACATCACGACTGAAAGAAAGAGGTGCATTAATTTTTAGTTCGCCTTCGGGATATTGCTGATCATAACTAATTTCATATTTTGCCCACTCAAGTTCACTCATCATGACTTTGGCATGTTGATAAAATTTTTCTCCGCAAGGCGTAAGGTTCATCCGACGTGTAGTTCTGATGAAGAGTGAAATCTTCAAATCATTTTCGAGGTATTGAACTCTTTTTGAGACTAAGTCTCTTGAAATATTTAAATTTTTTGCTGAAGCACTAAAGTTTCCATGTTCTACGACGCTTAAAAACGTATTGATGCAATCGATTCTGTCCATGGTTTATCCATTTGAAAGTTATTAAATTTATATTCATGTATTTAGCGCAACGAAGCAAGTTTGTTTCTAATTGTCTTTAAATCGCAGACAAACTGATTCAATTTTGCTATCTATTTTTTTACATTTTGATTTGTTTTCATAGAAATACATTGTTTACAGTTACTATGTCGAGTTTGAAAATGAACAAATCACTTTTAGAACAATTATCACCAACAAATTGCCAAGTTATCTTTATCGATCATCAGCCACAAATGGCTTTTGGGGTACAGTCTATTGATCGTCAAGTTCTTAAAAACAATACAGTTGGCTTAGCAAAAGCTGCAAAAGTTTTTGGTATTCCGACTACAATTACAACCGTTGAAACAGAAAGTTTCTCTGGTCATACCTATCCAGAGCTTTTAGATGTTTTTCCTGATGCGCCTTTGCTTGAACGTACTTCAATGAACTCATGGGATGACCAAAAAGTTCGTGATGCCTTAGCTAAAAATAACCGTAAAAAAATTATTGTGTCTGGTTTATGGACTGAAGTGTGTAATAACACATTTGCTTTCGGTGCAATGCTTGAAGGTAGTTATGAAATTTATATGGTTGCTGACGCTTCAGGTGGTACTTCAAAAGAAGCACATGATTATGCAATGCAACGTATGATTCAAGCGGGTGTAGTACCAGTGACTTGGCAGCAAGTTTTACTTGAATGGCAACGTGATTGGGCGCATCGTGAAACTTATAATGATGTTATGGCAATTGTACGTGAACACTCAGGTGCATACGGTATGGGTGTTGATTACGCATATACTATGGTACACAAAGCACCAGAACGTACTACGACAAAACACGAAGTGATCCCACCTGTACCAGCAAAATAAAACTCCATAGAAGGGCATGATTTTCATGCCTTTCTTTTTTAATCATTATAATTCGATGGAGTGAAAAATGTCTCAAATCGATTTAATTTTAAGAAATGCCAAAATCTCTACACTAAATCCTCAACATCCTGAAGCTCAAGCGATTGCGATTTCTGAAGGTAAAGTGATTGCTGTAGATGACAATGATAAAATTATGAAGATGTCGACCGCGACGACCAAAGTGATTGATTTGAATGGTCGACGTGTGATTCCTGGCCTGAATGACAGTCACTTACATTTAATTCGTGGTGGTTTGCATTACAACATGGAGTTACGGTGGGAAGGTGTCCCATCTGTTTCTGATGCCTTAAGATTATTAAAAGAACAAGCTGAAAATACACCTGCTCCACAGTGGGTACGCGTTGTAGGTGGCTGGAACGAATTTCAGTTTGTTGAACGCCGTTTACCAACATTAGATGAAATCAATAAAGCTGCACCAGATACGCCAGTATTTATTCTGCATTTATATGCCAAAGCTATGCTGAATCGTGCAGCTTTAGATGCGCTTGGATTTAATAAAGATACGCCTGATCCACCAGGTGGCACAATTCAACGCAATGAAAAAGGTGAGCCAACAGGATTGTTATTGGCTACACCTTCAGCAATGATTTTGTATTCAACTTTGGGTAAAGCACCAATCCTTGAACGAGATGATCAAATCAATTCCACACGTCATTTTATGCGTGAGCTAAATCGTTTAGGAATTACCTCATTAATTGATGCAGGCGGTGGTGGGCAGAACTATCCAGAAGATTATGATGTCATTCAACATTTGCACCAAAAAGAGCAAATGACAGTGCGTGTTGCTTATAATTTATTTGCGCAAAAAGCAGGTCAGGAATATCAGGATTATCAAAAGTGGACTGAGATGACCTTTCCTGGAGATGGTGACGCTTTTTTACAAATGAATGGTGCGGGCGAGAATCTGACATGGTCTGCTGCTGATTTTGAAAACTTTCTAGAACCTCGTCCAGAACTCACCAAAGGGATGGATGCAGAATTAGAGCGTATTGTAGAGTTACTTGCTGAGAAGAAGTGGCCGTTTCGTATACATGCTACTTATGATGAAAGTATTGAGCGTTTCCTCAATGTCTTTGAGCAAGTTAATGAGCGTAAACCGTTTGCCACACGATTTATCATTGATCACGCAGAAACTGTATCTGAAAAGAACATTGAACGGATTGGTGCTTTGGGTGGTGGGATAGCAATTCAGCATCGTATGGCTTTCCAAGGTGAATATTTTGTCAATCGATATGGTGCAGATGCAGCTAAGGCCACACCACCTGTGAAAAAAATGATTGAGTTAGGTGTACCTGTTGGTGCTGGGACAGATGCAACACGAGTTGCCTCATACAATCCATGGGTTTGTCTATATTGGTTAACTACAGGTAAAACTGTGGGTGGATTACCGCTTTATGATGAGAAAAATTTATTGGATCGTCAGACTGCACTTAAACTTTGGACTAAAGGTTCAGCTTGGTTCTCAGGTGAGTCCAGCGTAAAAGGTGCATTGAAGCAGGGGGAATTGGCAGATTTAGTTGTTTTATCAGATGATTATTTCTCAATTGACCCTGAAGAAATAAAGAATATTGAATCTGTAATGACCGTTTTAGGTGGGAAGATTGTTTATGCTGCGGCAGAGTTTAAACAAGATGATTCACCTTTACCACCAGCCTCACCAACATGGTCACCAGTACGAAAATTTGGTGGGTATTGGAGAGCAACAGAAAATCGAAATGAGCCATCTCATCAACCATTACAAGCCAAATCAGCAGCTTGCGCTTGTACCAATAGTTGTGGAATGCATGGACACAGTCATGCTTGGGTTCTCGATGTTCCAGTCAAAGATAAAAAATCATTTTGGGGCGCTTTAGGCTGTTCTTGTTTTGCATTCTAACTTTATAAGTTGAGGTATTGCGTTTGATCGTGATACCTCTGAGAGTTTTATGATGAAAATGTATCTCTTATCTCTAGGCGTGGGATTATTAGTTGGCGTGTTGTATTACGTTTTAAATGTTCGTTCGCCAGCACCACCGATTGTTGCCTTAGTTGGACTATTAGGCATGGTTGTCGGTGAAAAGCTCATTCCATTTGTCAAAGATTTTTTCCCCTCATAACCTAATAAGCTAGATTTTATTTAAATAAAATTATTTACGCTTCTTAAGGTTAACGATTTAAATAATGTCTAGCTTCCTTCACTTTTTTATGGGGTAGCTATGAAATATCTTCCGAACCAAACAAAAAACAAAACTATTTTTGCTTTGTATGTTCTGACGGTGTGTATTACACCTACTTATATTTACGCAGATGAGTTTTATTCACAAAATCGTCAATATTTATTAGGAGATTGGAACGGAAAACGTAACAATCTATCAGATCAAGGTATTGATTTTAATGTTTCTTTCACAAATGAAACCGCGACCAATATTGATGGTGGTTTTAATGATGATTCAACAGTTCGTAATGCCAATCAATGGACTTTTGGAACGACTTTAGATCTAGAAAAATTGAGTGGTTGGCAGAATACCGAAGCAAAAATTAGTATCAGTAAACGTGAAGGCAGATCATTATCTACAGATCGTATTGCCGACCCTAGAACTGGGCAATTTAGTAATGTTCAAGAGATTAGTGGGCGGGGACCAGTATGGCGATTAAGTCAGGCTTGGATTCAAAAAGGATTTGAAGATCAAGGGTTAACTGTAAAAGTTGGTCGCATGAATATGGGCGAAGATTTCAACTCAGCCCCATGTGAGTCGCAAAATTTAACATTGTGTGGTGCGCAAGTAGGGAAAACGGTCTCTGAACTATGGTACAACTGGCCTATCACGGTATGGGCGGCAAATCTGAAATATGATTTGAATCCTACTTCTAGTTTGAGTGTGGGTGTTTATGAATCTAATCCAGAAAATACGAAGAAGAGTAAAGGTTTTAATTTAAGCACAGATGGTTCTAAAGGTGTTTTGATCCCTATAGAATTTGTATGGAAGCCGAAATTTAATGGTTTGAATGGATTATACCGTTTCGGTGCTTTTTATAGCTCGGCTGATGCTCTAGATGTACTCAATGATGAAAATGGGCAAGCTCAATTATCTGTTGAGCAAAGAGAAGTTCACTCAGGAAAATACAATACTTGGTTTGTGGCACAACAACAGTTAACACAACATCAAGATAATCCCAAAAGAGGCTTATCCGTTTTATTAAATTTTAATATCAATGATAAAGCAACTTCAGAAATATTAGGCTCACAACAGATTGCACTACAATATAAAGGGATGTTTGATGCCCGACCTAATGATTCCATGAGTTTAGGTGTAGCTCGAACTGAAGTGAATAAAAGATTAAGAACACGTCAAAAACTAGAAAATGAACTTAACCAAGTTACGGATGTTCAAGATCCAGCATATGTACCTATTCAATATGATGAAACGAACGTTGAATTGAATTACACATTTAACTGGTCACCGAGCATTATGTTCCGTCCCAATATCCAATATGTGCATCAAGCTGGCGGTCTTAAAGAGCTAAATGATGCTTGGGTAATAGGACTGACTACACGCTTAAACTTCTAATCAAATCAAACAGTGTAAGAAATAATAAATTAGGTGGTAAAGATGCAAACAGAATTTGAAAAAAAAAATAATGTGTGGAGAACTTGCCGTGATCCTGTTCTTTTGACTATTGTTGGTGGAGCAATCGACACCATTGGTTTTATTGCATTGTTTGGATTTTTTACAGCACATGTGACAGGTAACTTGGTGTTGGCTGGCGCGGCGTGGGTAAAAGGTGGTACTGGTTTATGGATTAAACTGGCGGCTATTCCTTTATTTATTCTTACTGTAGCAATTACGAAATATTTGATTGATAAAAGCAGTCAGAAAAGCAAAACCTTATGTGCTTTATTTCTAGCAGAAGCAATTTTCCTCACCGCTTTTATGCTGGCAGGTATTTACTTCGAACCATTTACTGATCCAGATGGAATCACCATTGCTGTGACTGGGGGATTAGGACTGATTGCTCTAGCGATTCGAAATACATCGAGTAAAACACTCATAAAACATATTAGTCCGAGTACGATGATGACAGGAAATACCACACAGTTAGGTATTGATATCTCGAACTATCTCAGAAATCGTTCCACTGATAATCGAAGTAAACTCGAACATAGCCTCAGCATTGTTTTAGGTTTTGTTATTGGGGCATTTTTAGGAGCGATACTTTACGTTTATTTGGATTTTTGGAGCGTCGGTTTCTTTATTTTGCCTGTTTTATATTTATCTTTTTTAGCTTCACAGAATAGATTCATCATGCCAGAGTCTTGAAGGGATTAGGATGAATAAGACCCGTTTAGAGGCTATCACTGATGGTGTAATTGCGATTGTAATCACTGTCATGTTGATTGAACTCAAAGTGCCAGAGGGCATACATTTTTCGGACTTAACACAAGAGTTTCATGGAATATTAAGCTATGTTTTAAGTTTTATGTATATCGGAATTTATTGGATTAACCATCACCATTTATTTCAGTTAGTCGAAAAGGTAAATGGAAAAATCATTTGGATAAACCTACATTTGATTTTTTGGTTAACGATGATCCCTTATACAACGAGTTGGTCTGCTCAAAGTAATTATTCACCAGTACCTACAGCCTTGTATGCATTCATTTTATTCATGTGTTCCTTGTCTTATGCTATGCTCGAATGGTCAATCGCTCGTGCTCAAGGTAATAAATCTGTTGTTCGTAAGGTATTAGGCAAAGATAAAAAGCTCGCAATATCTGTTTTGTTATATGCGATGTCCATATTATTGAGTCTAGTTGATACACGTTTGAGTCTGCTTGTTCTTGTCGTGCTAGCTGTACTTTGGTTTTTCCCCAATAAAAGAATTGAACAATATTGTGAGGAAAAATAAGAACAGTTAAAGATTTACATTGTTTAATGGACGTTTGGTTTATGCGCTATTTGAGTATTTTTTTGACTTTAAGCAGTGTATTTACACTTACATCTTGCCAAACGATTAACCTCAAAGAGCAGAAATTAAGTGCTTCCTTGCAAAGTAAAGTCGATAATTTTCTCATCACGAATAAATTCAGTTATCAAACGGACAATTTTCTTTATTTGATCAAAAGTAATCAAACGCAATGTTTAAATGATGTTGAAGAGTGCGTGTCACGTATCCGACAAATTAATTAGGACTTACGCACTATCATTTATAGATTCTCTGTGGTAGCAGATGATTTTTATCGAGAATAAAGTCATCAATGAAGTCTTTGATGATTGGTCTAAATAAGTTCTTTTGC
>NZ_JBPKBJ010000062.1:0-18843 GCF_051390655.1 Acinetobacter sp. P1(2025) | reverse complement strand
GCAGAAGAAATTATTTAGACCAATGATCAAAAACTTCATTGATGACTTTATTCTCGATAAAAATCATCTGCTACCACAGAGAGTCTATAAATAATAGTGCGTAAGTCCTATAATAATAAGTTATTAATTTTCATTGTTTTACTCCTCTGCTGTTGATTTTTATAGCTTAAAGGTGTTGTATAAACCAATACAGATACAGAAATTTTTAAAAAATCAGTACAGACATGACATTTCAATATCAACGCTTGGCGGAGCAGCTGTCACAAAAGATTTACCAACATGAACTGCAACCGCAACAGAAGTTAAGTTCATTAAGAGAATTTGCACGCCAACAAAAAATCAGTTTAAGCACAGCGCAGCAATGTTATGAATTGTTAGAAGCCAAAGGCTTGATCTATGTCAAACCCAAATCAGGTTACTTTGTTAGCTCGAGACAATACCAAAGTCCGGTACCTGAAAGCCCAAAATTTGAATCGATGCCAAGACGAGTTTCAAATTTAGAGTTGCAAAATCAAATCCAAACTGCATCCATACAAAGTCATTTAACGCCTTTAGGTGCGATTCAGTTATCTCCTCATTTAATACCTGTGGATGGATTACGCCGTTCTTTGCAGCGAGCTTTGAAGCATTGCCAACCTGAAGATTTTTTGTACTGTAATAAACAAGGACATCTACAGCTCCGACAAGCACTTTCTGATCATTGGCGTGAGGATGGTATCTACATCGCCCCAGACGATATTTTTATTAGTAATGGATGTATGCCTGCACTGTCACTGTTGATTCAGCAAATGAGTCGAGAGGGCGATAGTATTATCGTTCCAACACCAACCTTTAACGGTCAGCTTCAGCTTCTTGCAGGATTAAAACGTAAAATTATTGAAATACCTGCAGATCATCAAGGCATAGACCTTGAGCGTTTAGAATATTTTATGCAGCAGGGTAGTGCGAAGTTATGCTTACTGACTGCTAATTTTCAAAATCCTTTGGGCTATTGTCTGAGCAATCAGCAAAAACAAAAAATTGCCGAGTTGGCACAAGAGTATCAATGCTTTGTTTTGGAAGATGATATTTATGCTGAATGTAGTTTTCAAAAAGAACGCCCTTTACCGATTCGTTATTGGGATCAACAGGGCTATGTAATTTGGTGTGGTTCTGTTTCTAAATCTTTATCGAGTGCTTATCGTGTGGGGTGGTTTTGTTTAGGTCAACAATTACAGCACTTAAGACCAGCTCTGTTAGCAAATAATGTTGGGGTTAATACCCCCTTACAGCTTGGTTTAGCCGACTTTATCTATAGTCGTGCCTATCGCGAGCATTTGGAGCGTTTAAGACCTGCTCTCATGCAGCAAGTCGAACAATATCGTGCATGTATTTTGGAGCAGTTTCAGGGGATTCCGATCGCACTTAGCCAATCGAGTGGTGGATATGCGTTGTGGATGCAACTACCAAACACCATTACAGGTTTAGAGTTGTATTATCGCGCGCAGCAATATGGAATCAATATCGTTCCAGGTGAGGTATTTGGTGAAGATCAGCGTTATCAGTATTTTCTACGATTAAACGCTGGCCATGCTTTGACTGATGAAATCCGCCAAGCTATTCAGCAGTTGGCGGATTGGGTCAGAGAAAGTCTCACGTCGAAATTGAGTTAGTCGAAGTCTGCTTTCAATACGATGCGATAACGTGCTTGACCTGAATGAAGTCGCTCAATGGCATCGTTGAGGTGTGACATAGGATAGAGTTCAATTTGCGGGGCGATATTTTTACGTGCTGCAAATTGAAGAAGTTGACGAAGTGCTAAAGGAGAACCCGTCGGTGAACCTGTTACTGATTTGGCACCATCAATCAAAGCACCGACTGAAACTGGAATAGGTTCTAAAGTCAGACCTAGAAAATGCAATGAGCCATTCGGTGCTAAAGTGCTGAGAAAGGCTTGCCAGTTTAACGTCACATTGACTGTACTCAACAATAAATCAAATTTTCCTCGTTGAGCTTTGATGGCCTGCGGATCGCGGCTATTCACAACGTGATCTGCACCCATGGCTTTCAGCTCATCAGTTTTCTCAGGATTTGAGCTAAATGCCGTAATTTCACAACCCCATGCTTTGAGCAGTTTAATCGCCATGTGACCTAAGCCACCGATACCAATTACACCGACATGATGCGTGGCTTGGATTTTATGTTTAAGTAGAGGATCGAAAACTGTAATCCCGCCACATAACAAAGGACCTGCACTTTCTGGGTCTAAATCATCGGGTAGGGGAATCACCCATTGCCAGCCAGCACGAACTTTATCTGCAAATCCACCAGCATGTCCTACGATCGTTGCAACACTGCCACCAGTACATAACACTTGATTACCACCGATGCAGGGATCACAAGCTTGGCAACTTTCTGCTGTCCATCCGATACCTACACGTTGACCCACTTTGAGTCCTTTTGCTTCAGAACCGAGAGCAATGATGGTTCCAATAATTTCATGACCAGCAACCACAGGATAAGAAGATGATCGCCAATCATTATTAATCACTGAAATATCTGAATGACATAAACCACAATATTCAACTTTGACTTCGACTTGATGGGCTTGTAAATCGCCTGCGTCAAATTGATAAGGAACCAGTTGTTCACCTGCTTGCATCGCAGCATAAGCACGTATTTGATTGTTGCTCATGGAAGGACTCCTTTGGATAGGATTGTATTTTATTTAAAGGGACAATGATTTTCGTGATCGTTGACCATGCCCACTGCTTGCATGAATGCATAACAAGTCGTTGGACCCACAAACTTAAATCCACGCTTTTTTAAGGTTTTAGAGAGGGTTTGGCTGATCTCTGTTTGTGCTGGGGCTTCTCGATAATTGATCACATCATTGTTCAATACATCGTGACTGACAAAAGCCCACAGCCATGCAGAGACATCGTCCACATCCTGCTTTAATTGTTGCCAAGCAATCGCATTGTCTCGAATTGCTTTTAGTTTACCTAAATGGCGAATCAGACCAGTATCACTCAGTTTATGTTCCAGTTGATCATCTGTAAGCTCGGCAATTTTTGCTACAGGATGTTGAAAGAAATGAGCACGGTAGTGTTCTCTTTTCTTGAGTACAGTAATCCAAGAAAGGCCAGCTTGTTGACCCTCTAGGCAAAGCATTTCAAATAAACGTGCTTCATCGTATTCAGGCTTACCCCATTCTTCATCATGGTAAGCGATATACAGGGGATCATCAGAGCACCAACCACAGCGTTGAATTGTCATTTTGATGCTCCTTATCGTTATAAATATCGAGAAAATTAAAGTTTGAATGCAACCCATTCATTTGGGCGAGTATCCCAATAATACAACTCAGCAGAACTCAAATCAGTGAATTTCAACCAAAAGTCTTTACCAGATTTATCTGCGAAACCTGTGCTGATCAGCAAAGCATCTTCGGTGATTTCCATAATCCAACCTTGATAGCTGGTGCCATTCAGAATAATTTTTTGCTGATTTCCTGATTCTGCAAATGTAACCAGACGTTCTATCAATGCTTCTGACATTGTGTGTTCCTAACGTAAATATGGGTATGGATTGACTGCTCCACGCCCTTTGCCATTTAAATAAATACCGTAATGTAAATGCGGAGCAGTATGACGTGCATTACCTGTATTGCCGACATAGCCAATCACATCACCCTTGCGAATATAATCCCCAACTTTAAGTCCGCGTTTGTGGTCATCCAGATGTGCATAGTAGTGCCAAGAACCTGATGGTCCTAAGATCCAAATGACCTTGCCACCCAAATTATTATTGCGTAAATCTGCGATGAGTCCTTCGGTTGCACTATACACTTTCGTGCCACGCTCTGCCATGATATCAATCCCTTCATGGCTTCGTCCTTGGCTACGTGCAGCTCCCCAAGTATCGCGTAACTCGTTTTTGCGAACACCTTTTACAGGTATGGGGAGGCGAGTGTCTAAGCGCATATTTTTTAATTTGCTGACTTGTGCGCTGGGTAAAGGAGATGGTTTTTGGGGTGTAGTGGTACACGCAGATAGAAAAATAATGAGCAGTCCAATCATCGTATACGAAATTGAATGTCGCACATAAACTCCTATGTTTTGATCCATCGCATTTTAAAGTGTTTAAGTTTTTTGTTTTGCATTGATCAGTTTCTTCATCGCGGTTGGAATACCTTTAGCAATCGCAGATTCTGGTGTGAGCCATATCCCATTTAATTCTATGCTCAGTTGTTCTTTCTGATCATGTTCCACGTGGAACATTTTTTCATCGAGCAACCATGTGAAGTGTGTAAAACTATGACTGATCTGTAAGGATGATACTTGAGCTTGTAACTTAAAGTGCTGTTCGATCTGTTGTAATTCAGTTGCACTTTCAATGATAGGAAGACAATACAATCCACCCCAAAGACCATGAGCTTCACGCTGTTGCCAAAACCATTCTTTACCTGACTGAATCACAACGACACTTGCTGTTTTAACAGGAACAGGCTTCTTGGCTTTTTTAAATGGCAACTCTTGTACTAGGCCTTGTTGATATGCCTGACAGTGTTGTTGCATAGGGCAATATAAACAGAGAGGTTTTTTCGGAGTACAGACTGTTGCACCCAAATCCATAATGGCTTGGGTATAGTCATGATTTCGCTGTTCTGGACATAAATCTTCAGCAATTTTCCATAAAGCACGCTCATGTTGTGGCTTGGATAAATCATCTTCAATCGCAAAGAAACGAGCCAAAACACGTTTCACATTGCCATCCATGATTACACCGTATTGACGCAAACCGAGCGACATGAGCGCCCCTGCGGTTGAGCGTCCGATCCCAGGAAGTTCAATCCATTGTTCTAAGGTTGCAGGGAATTTACCTTGCTGATGAACAATCGCTGCGGCTTTGTGCAAATTTCTTGCTCTTGCATAATATCCAAGACCCGCCCAATAAGGAGCAACATCATCCCAGCTTGCCTGACCTAGATCATTTACGGTAGGAAAGCGTTGAATAAAACGATCGAAATATTGCAACACTGTTTTGACTTGAGTCTGTTGCAACATAATTTCTGACACCCAAACTTTATACGGGTCATCGGCAACTTGCCAAGGTAGGTCATGGCGACCATGTTGATCAAACCATGTAAGTAAAGCATCAGAAAATGAGAAATCAGACATGAATCAGAACATTGAAAAGTAGAATTATAGTATAGCGGAAATATGTACTAGAGGGTTTGTGCGAAGAGCTCATGAGCTTTACGATTTCTATCTAGGAGGATGAGAGGATTATCTGAAATTTCTAAAAACTCTCGAAAAAAATTGCAGTCTGTTGGCGACATCCATGTCGCCGTTTCACAAGTCAATGTTGGCGAGTATTGGTATAAATACGAATTTTAAAATTACTTTAAATGCTTATCTAACAACTCATACATCGCTTCAAGACCTTGACGCTCTGCTTCTGCGTTATAGCCCAAATCTACGTTATTGGCTTTAGCACGCTCATCGGCTTGTGGGTTACTAAAACCATGTTTAGCATCTTCGAAAATAATTACTTCATGGTTCACTTCAGCAGCGTGCATTTCTTCACGGAAACTTGCAACATCGTCCAAAGTCACCATGCTATCCAGTTCACCATGTAACACTAAGATTTCTGCTTTTAGCTTACCTTTTTCAGTAGGAGCTTTGGGACTGAGATTCGCATGGAACGTTGTTACCGCTTTTAAGTTAGCACCTGAGCGAGCTAGATCCAATACCACTTTGCCGCCATAGCAGAAGCCAATCGCTGCAAGTTTTTCGGCATTTACCTCAGGCTGATTTGCCAAAGTATTTAGACCTGCTTGTGCACGATCAACTACAGTATCCACATGCTCAAACGTTTGCATCATCCATTCGTATGCTTGTGCTGAAGCTGTTGTTACTTTCTTATCACCATACATATCAATTGCGAGAGCAGCAAAGCCGTGTTCAGCCAGTTCACGTGCACGTTGTTCTGTATATTCATTACGTCCCCACCATTCAGGTGCAACGATTACACCTGCTGTCGGCATATCGATTGCAGGTGCAGCAAAATAACCTACCAAACGTTGACCATCTGGTGCTGTATATTCAATTTCACGAGTTGTAATCGGGAAGCTCATTTTTCAAATCCTAATCTGTATTTTTAGAATGCATTGATTAAAACATAAAAAGCAAAAGTTGATACGCTGAGAAAACTAATAAACTGTTGCTTTTGTTAAATAATGGCAATAAAAAAGAAGAATACAAAGATTCTTCTTTTTATAAATTGAGATGTTAATTTTCTATACTTTGCCACGTGACAAGAAGCCCACGACAGCGAGAATAACAGCGACAACCAGTAAAATAACGGCAAAATCTTTGGATAAACCTGCTACACCACCAAAGCCAAGTAAACTAGCAATTAATGCGATGATTGCAAATATAATAGCCCAACGGAACATATGAGTTACCCTCCTAATTTTATTATGTTTTTACTATAACGTGTATTTTTTGAGCAAAATGTGGTGTTTCTGTGGTTGAAATGTTCACTATAGAAAGAAGTGTTAAAAAGCGAATGATTTCAGTAACTCAGTTTTTTGAATTGGAATGCTATACTATGCGCATTCTCCTCTTTAGCTTAAAACCATGTCTTTAGAACTGCGTCCGAACTTTTGGAAAAACTACTCACTTGATCAGCTAAACCCTGCTGAGTGGGAAGCCTTATGTGATGGCTGTGGTTTGTGCTGTTTGGTCAAGCTTGAAGATGAAGACACCGCAGAAGTCGTATATACCAAAGTGGCATGTAAGCTTCTAGACTGTAAAACGGCACGCTGTTCAGACTATGCACACCGCCAAGAGCATGTTGCTGATTGTCTACAATTAACTCCTGAACGTTTGCAAACGATTACATGGTTGCCCCCAAGCTGTGCTTACAGACGTCTGAATGAGGGGAAAAATCTTCCGTCATGGCATTATTTGAATACTGGCTCTCGTCAGAGTGTTCTAAAAGCAAAAAAATCTGCGGCAGGACGTTGTATTTCAGAAACTGAAATTAATGAAGATGACATTGAAGATTATGTCGTACGGTGGGTGCGTTGATCTTTTAATCATATCGTTTGGTTAAGTGGATTTTGATCAAAAACAACAATTTTACAGTATTTCTATGTGCTGATCCCCGTAATATGAATGAATGCGAAGGGAGATCAGTCATGTCAAAATTATTTGTAGCACCTTTAATTTGTAGCAGCGCACTTATGCTACTCGCTTGTGGTCCCAATAACACCAACTCCAAGGCACTAGAAAACTCCGTTCAACATACTCAAAATACTCTCAACCAAACTTTTCGAATTGATACTTTTGCCCAGTTTGATGAACCTTGGGCTGTTGTTGTCTTGCCTGATCAGCGTTTACTGATCACTGAGCGTAAAGGACAGTTAAAATTATTTGATCCTAAAACTAAGAAAAGTCTTAATGTTCAGGGCATCCCAACTGTAAGTTATGGGGGGCAAGGTGGCTTAGGTGATGTAGTCTTGCATCCTGATTTTAAAAATAATCATTGGATTTATCTCAGCTATGCTGTGCAAGGCAGTGGTGGTTATGGTGCTGAAATTTCTCGTGCCAAACTTGATTTATCTAATCCTGATCAACCGAAATTAACCGATTTAACACGAATTTGGCAGCAAATACCTAAAGTGTCAGGGCAAGGACATTATGCTCATCGTATGTTATTCGGTGCTGATAGAAAACTTTGGGTAAGTTCAGGTGAGCGACAAAAATTCGATCCTGCCCAAGATATGAAAAGCAATCTAGGTAAGATTCTACGTTTAAATGAAGACGGAACTCCTGTATTAGATAACCCTTTTAGCCAACAAGGTGGCGTGACTGCTGAAATTTGGTCATTGGGTCATCGTAATCCACTGGGTATGGCGTTTGATGACCAAAAACAATTGTGGGTAGTGGAAATGGGGCCGAAAGGAGGTGATGAACTTAATCAGATTCTTAAAGGCGCGAACTATGGTTATCCAATCGTATCGAATGGCGATCATTACTCAGGATTACCAATTCCAGATCACAAAACACGCCCAGAATTTAAAGCACCAGCAATCGATTGGACACCTGTGATTTCACCTTCAAGCATGATTATTTACACGGGTGATAAATTCCCGTTATGGCAGCAGAAAGCTTTGATTGGTGGTTTGTCTTCCAAGTCGATTGTTGTGGTTGATTTAAAATCGCAACCCGTTAAAGAAGTGCAACGTTTGGATATGAAGCAACGAATTCGTGGTTTACAACAAGCACAAGACGGTTCGATTTGGGTGATTGAAGATGGTCCACAAGCAAAATTGCTAAAGCTCAATGCAAACTAAATATGAACTCAAAGTGAAAAGATTAATAATGCAGTCGGAATACCAAAATTTATTTTCAAATAAAACATTGATGTTGATTGGGCTATTGTCCTGTAGCTCCAGTTTATGGGCACAGCCTTTAACTGAGTTACAGATAAAAAAGATTGTCGATCAGCAATTTAAACCACTTTTAGAGGAATATAAAATTCCTGGCTTAGCCGTTGCCGTGACTTTAGATGGTCAACATTACTTTGTAAATTATGGTGTTGCTTCTCTACAAAGCAAACAAGCTATGACCAATAGTACCTTGTTTGAACTTGGTTCAGTCAGTAAAACGTTCAATGCGACTTTAGCGGGGTATGCGCAAGCACAAGGGCGGTTGTCATTATCGGATCATCCTGCCAAATACTTCCCTGAACTTAAAAATACAGCCGTGAATCAGGCTACATTGCTGAATTTGGGAACTTATAGTGCAGGTGGCTTTCCACTGCAATTTCCAGATGAAGTTGTTACTCAGCAGGATATGATTCAATATTTTCAAAACTGGAAAACAAAAACCAAAATCGGGGAGGCTCGTCAATACTCAAATCCGAGTATTGGTTTAATGGGTTATGTCACAGCTTTGGCGATGAAAAAGCCATATGCGGAATTGATAGAGAAAACCTTACTTACTCAATTAGGAATGACGCAGAGTTATATTCATGTCCCTGAACAAAAGATGTCACAATATGCTTGGGGCTATAAGAATAACCAAGCAATCCGTGTATCAGCGGGGATCTTTGATGCTGAAGCCTATGGTGTCAAAAGCAGTAGTTCGGATATGCTGAAATTTTTAGATGCACAGATCAATTCAGCTCAATTAAATCAGCCAATTCGTCAAGCCGTTGAAAATACCCATATCGGTTATTATAAAGTCGGTGCAATGACGCAGGGTTTGGGATGGGAGCAATATGCTTATCCCGTTAAGCTTGAAACACTTTTACAAGGCAACTCAAGTAAAATGGCTTTAGAAAGCCATGCAGTAACGCTGATCAAACAACCCAAAATTGCCTCACAATCCACTTATTTTAATAAAACAGGATCTACCAATGGCTTTGGAGCTTATGCCGCATTTGTCCCTCAGCATAAAATCGGTATGGTAATGCTCGCCAATACCAATTTCCCAAATGAAGCGCGTATCAAAGCGACCTATCAAGCGATGCAGCAGATTCTTAAAGAGAAAGTGACCCCTTAACTTGATCAGTTGTTGGTAGATTCAAATTGTAGATTTGATTCAGACACAATAGACTAGGATAAAACAGCATAAAGCCAGTGATGATGTCAGATACGCATATTCCTTTACCTGAACGTTTACGTCCTCGTGACTTATCCGAAATTATCGGACAAGATCATTTGTTAGGTGAAAATGCACCTTTGCGCCAAATGATTGATCAAGGGCATTTACCTTCGATTATCTTTTGGGGTCCGCCAGGGGTAGGTAAAACTACGATCGCATTATTGCTGGCGCAAGCAGTTGATCGCCCATTTATTAGCTTATCTGCGCTGAATACTGGTGTAAAAGAGCTGCGAGAAGTGATTGCGGAAAGTGGTGATCTGCTGACTCCAGTGGTGTTTATTGATGAGATTCATCGCTTTAATAAATCGCAGCAAGATGCGTTACTAAATGCAGTCGAAAAAGGCAAAATTACGCTGATCGGCGCAACCACAGAGAACCCGTCTTTTGAAGTTAATAGCGCTTTACTGTCGCGTTGTCAGGTCTATACGCTGAATAGTTTGGATGCTGATGCAATTCAAACACTCATCAATAAAGCGATTCAAAGTGATAAGTTTCTCAAAGAGCGTTTTATTCAAGTTGAAGAATATGATGCACTGATTCAATTTGCTGCAGGTGATGCGCGTAAGGCGCTTAATCTGATTGATTTAATCGCCAGTACCTTTGAAGCTGATGTTGAAAATCTCGTGACCAACGCGATTGTCGTCAAAGTTGCACAACAGAATATTGCGCGTTATGACAAGTCAGGTGAGCAGCACTACGATCTGGTTTCAGCATTTATTAAATCGATTCGGGGAAGTGATCCAGATGCTACCTTGTATTGGATGGCAAGAATGCTGAAAGGTGGAGAAGACCCAGTATTTATTGCTCGTCGCATGTTGATTGCGGCATCAGAAGATATTGGAAATTCTAATCCAAATGCCTTGTTACTTGCAGGGGAGTGCTTCCGTTCAGTTCAAGCGGTGGGTATGCCTGAGGCGCGTATTATTTTAGGACAATGCGCAGTTTATTTGGCAACCAGCCCGAAAAGTAATAGTACCTATTTAGCCATCAATCGTGCCTTAGAGCTGGCAGAGAAAACAGCGAATTTGCCTGTACCATTGCACTTGCGCAATGCGCCAACTAAACTGATGAAGCAACAAGGATATGGGGTGGATTATTTGTATCCACATAATTATCCTGAACATTTTGTATTACAAGACTATTTACCACCTGAATTGCGTGGTACGAAGCTGTATGAACGAGCCTTAAATAAACGTGAAGTTGAAGCTGAACGTTTGCAACAGCGCCGCTGGCAGCAAGAACAGCAACAGCAATAATTCTTTCTGGGTGCATGCCTCATTCTAAATTTACCAAAGCAGCATTTTAGTCCCGATTGATGGCATGTTGCTTTGGTTCCAAGATTCAATTGATATCAATATGAACTCAAAAACAGCAACACTGATTGGACTGCTTGCCATTTTGCTTTGGAGTTTAATTGTTGCGCTCATTAAAGAAGTAAGTACTCAGTTTGGTGCAGTTGGTGGTGCGGCATTAATCTATACACTTGCTTCAATATTCTTATTACTTTCTGTTGGTTGGACGCCTCTCAAAAGTTTTCCAAAAACTTATTTGATTTGGGGTGCTTTTTTATTTGTCGCTTATGAAATTTGTCTTTCACTTTCAATTGGATATAGCCAAACAAATAGACAAGCGATTGAAGTCGGAATGGTCAATTATTTATGGCCAACTTTCACGATGGTTGCGGCGATTTTATTTAATCAACAAAAAGCAAATTTTCTGATTATTCCTGGCTTCGTTGTTTCTCTACTCGGTATTTGTTGGGTTTTGGGAGGAGAGCAAGGATTTGATTTGATCGGCATGGCTAACAATATTCAACAGAACCCACTGAGTTATGGATTGGCATTTCTAGGGACATTGTTGTGGGCGGCTTATTGTACCCTTACAGCACGAATCGCTCAGGGAGCAAATGGAATTACTTTATTCTTTATTTTGGTTTCGATCGTGCTTTGGATTAAATATCTTGTGATGGGGGGTAATGGCTTTATTTTTGATTGGTCATCCTCTATTTCCTTGGTTTTTGCTGCTGCTGCGATGGGCTTCGGCTATGCAGCTTGGAATGTTGGAATTTTGCATGGTAATGTGACATTACTGGCAGGAGCATCTTATTTTATTCCTGTGCTTTCCGCTTTTTTTGCTGCATTGTTACTGAGTACGCCATTAGGTCTTTCTTTTTGGTATGGTGCGCTGATGGTGTGTGTCGGTTCTATACTGTGTTGGTTGGCGACAAAGGCGAAGTCATAAACAAACAGTGATTTTTATTCAAATCAGTTTGGTGAAATAGCTATTGATCAATGGTTTAAACTATTTATTGATTCAGAAATTTATCAAGCATTACAAAAATAACAAGTTATGCCTTTTTATATCAGAAATAATGCGCTTTAATCTAGAAAGGCATAATAAAAATATGGTTTTAATCTATGACTTTTAAATATTTGAATAAACTGACGACAGCAACAATCATCGCCTTTACCTTATCAGGCTGTGCAAGTACTCCACTTGATCAAGATCGGTCAGAACAATTGTTTTTTGGTGGTCCGATCATAACGATGGAAGGTATGACGCCAACATATGCAGAAGCCTTGCTGGTTAAAGATGGAAAGATCATTTTTGTTGGTTCAAAAAAACAAGCAGAGAATTTAGCAAATTCGAATGTTCAATCCATTGATTTAAAGAATAAAACACTTTTGCCAAGTTTTATTGATGCACACAGCCATGTAAATATGGTTGGATTCCATCAGATGGTTGCAAATCTTTATCCTGCGCCAGACGGTCAAGTTTCTGATATTGATTCTTTGGTTCAAGTATTAACACAATGGAAAAAGCAAAATCCTCAAGTCATTCAAACGATGGGGGGTGGATTTTGGGAAATGGCTATGATGATGCGCAATTAAGTGAACAGCGTCATCCGACAGCAACCGATTTAGATCGAGTCTCCAAAGATCAGCCCGTGATGATCTTACATCAATCAGGGCATCTCGCTTCAGTGAATCACAAAGCACTAGCCTTGTTAAATATCAATAAAAATACTGAAAATCCAGCAGGGGGGATTATTCGTCGAGAAGCAAATTCGAATGTTCCTAATGGGGTGCTGGAAGAGTCCGCATTATTTACTGCGATTGGTTCAATATTCAAAGATGTGCCACCGCAAGTGATGTTTGAAATTGCTCGTAAAGGTCTTGATGCTTATGTCAAAAATGGTTTCACTACAGTACAAGAGGGACGAGCAGATCAAGGTACGACGGAGATGTGGCAGGCTCTTGCCAAGCAAAATCAACCTCCGATAGATGTCGTGTCTTATCCTGATATCACCACTAGCCAAGAATATATGCTTAAGCAAGGAAGTAGCCGACAATACGATCATCACTTCCGTATAGGTGGCGTTAAAATCAGTTTAGATGGTTCACCTCAAGGTAAGACGGCATGGTTAACTCAAGCCTATAAGATTCCACCTGAAGGTAAAGATAAAAATTATAAAGGCTATCCAGCGATCAAAGACGATCAACAGGTCGATCAATATATTAATGTAGCCTTCAAACATGGCTGGAAAGTGCTCGCTCATGCCAATGGAGATGCGGCAATAGATCAGTTTATAGGTGCTGTCAAAGATGCTACGGCAAAACAAGGTAAAGTAGACCGCAGAAGTGTATTGATTCACTCGCAAACGATTCGAGATGATCAGCTAGACCAATTGAAGGCTTTAGATATTATTCCTTCGTTCTTCTCATTACACACCTATTATTGGGGGGATTGGCATCGCCAACAAACACTAGGCGAGACGCGAGCAGCACATATTTCCCCAACAGCAACTGCACTAAAGAAAAATTTAATCTTTACCGAACACCATGATGCTCCCGTTGTTCCACCACATAGCATGATGATGCTCGATGCTACAGTCAATCGCGTGACGCGTAGTGATTATGTTCTAGGTGCCGATGAACGTATAAGTCCTTATCTTGCCTTAAAATCGATGACGGATTGGGCTGCTTATCAATATTTTGAAGATCAATATAAGGGTACCTTAAAGCAAGGAAAGCTCGCTGATTTAGTGATTTTAGATAAGAACCCACTGACTGTACCAAGCCGAGAAATCAAAAAAATTAAAGTTTTGGCGACCTATAAAGAAGGTAAACTTATTTATCAGCAGTAGTCAAAATGAAGACATAAAAAAACCAGCTCAAAGGAGCTGGTTTTCTATAAATCATGAATGCTTAAAATGATTAGATATCATCTAAGTTAATGCCTAAACGTGCAGCAACTTCTTCATAAGCTTCAACCACACCGCCTAAACCTTGACGGAAGCGGTCTTTATCTAATTTTTTCTTGGTATCTTTATCCCATAAACGGCAACCGTCTGGAGAGAATTCATCACCCAATACGATGCGGTCATGGAACACACCAAATTCAAGTTTGAAATCAACAAGAATCATATTACCTGCATCGAATAATGCTTTAAGTACATCATTCACTTGGTAAGTAAGTTCTTTCATTTTTTCAAGTTGATCAGCAGTTGCCCAACCTAAAGCGATTGCTTGCGATTCATTTACCATTGGATCGCCAAGAGCATCATCTTTGAAGAATAATTCAAATGTAGGAGGCGTTAACTCTTTGCCTTCTTCAACACCTAAACGACGGCAAAGTGAACCAGCAGCATAGTTGCGGATGACACACTCTACAGGAATCATTTGAAGCTTTTTAACAAGTACTTCCGTTGGAGAAAGTAACTTTTCAAAATGAGTTTCGATACCTGCTTCAGCCAACTTCTCCATGATGAAGGCGTTAAAACGGTTGTTGACCTTGCCTTTACGATCTAGTTGTTCGATTTTTTCGCCATTGAACGCAGAGGCATCATCACGAAAGACTAAAATCAGGTGGTCAGCATTATCTGTTTCATACACAGATTTTGCTTTACCAGTATAGAGCAAGGTTTGTTTTAACATGGGGGAACCTTTTTGAAAAATATGCCTAGTAAACGACTAGGCTGGCCAATTTTGATAAATCTGGGCTAATACTTCAGTTGCGACAGTAGGGTCAGCAAAAGTTGTATCTAGCTTAAACAGAGCAACAGTATTACTTGAGCCCACAGCAGAGAGTTTGAGTAGGTAATTTTGATCACCTACAGTAATCGTCGCCTCATAACCATTGTCTGCTTGAGAGACGATCTTATAGTTGAGACTACTCAATGTTGCGAAAGTGTATTGCCAAGCTGCAGCAGTTGGACCTTCAACTTTAAGTAACGGGTTTTTATTGCCATCCATTACAAGTTGAGGACGACCTAAAGTTGCTGTAGTCGCATCACTGGTATTCGCTGTTGCCTGCATCGGATCAGGGCGAGGTAAAGCGTAACGGTTGCCACTTTTATTTTCGAATGTAGGTGCATGTTGAATCGCAAGTGGATCAACCGTTGGAGCTGGATACAATGGTGTAAATGGTCTTACCGTTGCATTCTCAGGGAATTTGAGAGGTTCCAGTGTTTTCGCATTTTTATAATCTAATGAGTGATTATTGAGGGCAAAGCGACCACAACCAGCCAAACTTAAAGCTGAAATAACAAGGACAACACCAAGACGTAATTGCATCATAAATTGCTCGTATTAAATTATTCCCGCAGCTTTTAGACTGTTACGGATAGGTTCACGATATTGTTCAGCGAGAGGGGTTAGCGGTAAACGAAGACCAGTGCTGATATAACCCATCTCATGCAAAGCCCATTTCACAGGAATTGGGTTTGATTCGCAAAACAAAATATTGTGTAGATTTGCAATTTGTTGATTTAAACGTTGAGCTTTTTCTTTGTCGCCAGCTAAAGCAGCTTCACAGACGTCACTCATTTGCTTTGGTGCAACATTCGCAGTTACAGAGATGTTGCCTTTAGCACCTAGTAGCATCAGTTCCCAAGCAGTTTCATCATCGCCTGAGTAAACAGCCATTTTACCAGCTAAACCTTCGATGAGAGCTTGTCCGCGTGGAACATCGCCTGTTGCATCTTTGATACCAATAATATTTTTCACATCTGCAAGACGAATAACAGTTTCATTTTGCATATCCACGCCCGTACGACCTGGAACATTATAAAGAATTTGTGGAATATCAACGGCCTCAGCGATAGCTTTATAGTGTTGGTATAAGCCTTCCTGAGTTGGTTTATTATAATATGGCGTTACAAGTAATGCTGCATCTGCGCCTAATTCTTTCGCAGCTTTGGTCAGCTCAATCGCTTCGCGTGTTGAGTTTGCACCTGTACCCGCAATAATCGGAATGCGTTTGTTTGCAACACGAATCACCTCTTTTATGACCTGAGTATGTTCTTCCATACTAAGGGTCGATGCTTCGCCTGTTGTGCCGACCGCAACGATACTGTGAGTACCTTGTTGGATGTGCCACTCAACAAGCTTCTCAAGACTCTTCCAATCTACGCTGCCATCTTCATACATAGGGGTGACGATTGCGACAATTGAGCCTTGAATATTCTGTGCTAGCTGAGTCATTTTGAAAAAATATCCTATTTTCCCATCCGAGATTGAAGTATTTGAAACGAAATATTGGATGGTTGCAGTATTTTGATTCGTCACTCAATCAATATGGTGAGTTGAATGACAATTATGCAAATTATGACTGATCAGCGACATAAGAACAATATGCTTTAGTTAAACTGTGGAAAACTTTAATTGATCTTTGTATTGAATTCTTTTCATTTGCTGAAAAAGTTAAACATGACTAGTCATAGAACAAGCAGCAGCGTATTTTAAAATGATGGAATTTAAATAGGGTGATCAAATGCTTAAGCAAGTAAAACAAAGTGTTTTAATTGTAGTGGATGTGCAAAATGGTTTCACGCCAGGAGGAAATTTAGCGGTGGCAAACGCCGATGAAATTATTCCGAAGATTAATCAACTTGCACAAAAGTTTGAGCATATTGTGCTAACGCAGGACTGGCACCCTGACCAACATATTTCTTTTGCAGATAATCATCCCAATAAAAAGCCCTTTGAGACCATCGAATTGGATTATGGTCGCCAAGTATTATGGCCTAAACATTGTGTTCAAGGGACGCATGATGCTGAATTTCATCCCCATTTAAATATTCCGACAGCCCAACTGATTATTCGAAAAGGTTGCCATCAAAATATTGATAGTTATTCAGCTTTTATGGAAGCAGATCGTAAGACACCAACTGGATTGAATGGATATTTGAGAGAACATCAGATTAATACTGTGTATATCGTTGGGGTTGCTACAGATTTTTGTGTCGCTTGGACTGCGATTGATGCTGCTGAACTTGGTTTTGATACTTATGTGATAGAAGATGCCTGCAAGGCAATTGATTTAAACGGCTCTTTGCAACAAGCATGGCAAGATATGTCGCAGAAGGGCGTGCATCGCATCGAAGCCTCCAGTATTTTGCTTTAAACTTGTGGTTTATATCCCAAAAAAGCTACACTTTATCGAGTGATGCTTTGTATTTACCCAGATTTATTTGAGAGTTGTATGATTGACGAATTAGATGATTTTGATAAAAAAATTATTCATCATTTACAACTCAATGGTCGTTTAGCTAATCAAGAATTGGCTGAGTTGGTGGGGCTTTCAACCTCGCAATGTTCTCGTCGACGAATCTATTTAGAACAGACCAAAGTGATTACAGGATATTATGCTCAGGTGGCTCTGAGCGCAGATCCCACGCCAATTATGGGAATTATTGAAGTTAAATTGCAGAATTATAATGATGCGACGCATGATCGCTTTGTCGACTTTCTTTTAAGAGAACCTGCGGTTAAAGATATTCATAAACTTACAGGCAGTTATGACTTCGCCCTTAAAGTCGCTGTTAAAAGCTTAGATGAAATGGTAAAACTGATTGGGATCTTGTCCTCCAGTGATTTTGGTGTAAGTAACTTAAATACCTCAATTGTTTTAGAAAAATTAAAAGAAAATGGCATCGCGATGAAATAAAAAATTTGATCTATGACGATAAAAGCTGATTAGTCAAATTGCTGGATATTCATATCTGATTGATCATTCGAAATACGTTATTGTGAATATAAATTGCATTTATGATAAAAATATAAGAAAAAATTGCGAAAATTAAATAAAAATGATCAAATATGTCATATCTTTTTTTAAAGATCTCTCCCTTCTGTTGTTTTCCTATTGAGTTATACCATTATGAATACCGATCAAAATGTATCTTTGGTAAGTCCAGTCATGTCTGCAATAGATCAGCATTCTAAGATTGAGGATGCCTTGGCCATGTTAATCGGTACCTTCATTTTATCCTTTGCGATGACGCTATTGCAGCAAGCGGGCATTATGACAGGTGGTACAGCAGGTCTATCCTTACTCATCCACTATGTGACCGATATTAAATTCGGGGTACTCTTTTTCCTGATTAATATTCCATTTTATTATTTTGCTTATAAAAAGATGGGTATGGGATTGGTGGTCAAAACCTTCATTGCTGTTGCTTTGCTGGCTAGCTTTACAGAGACCATTCCACATTTTTTTCAGTTGTCTGATGTCAATCCTATTTATGCAACTATCTTTGCAAATGTGTTGATGGGAGTCAGTTTTTTGATCTTATTTCGACATCGTTCGAGTTTAGGTGGAATTAACTTGTTGGTTTTATATCTGCAAGAGCGATTTAAAATTCCTGCTGGAAAAGTACAGATGGGCATCGATGTTGCAATTTTACTGGCATCGTTATTTTATGTGGATTGGAAGTTAATTCTATTTTCAATTTTGGGTGCGGTAATTCTAAATTTAATTATTTTATTGAACCATAAAACCAGTCGTTATATTGCTTAATACGATCAAAAGTTTCTCAAAAGCAAATGGAAGAAAGGCGATATATGAGAGTAATAAAGTGTCATACTATGTTTTGTGTAAGTATTTTATTTTATTGATATTAAATTTAAATGATATTTATTAAAGTATCATACTGTACGCAAAAACTAATCTAAGTATAATTCTATTAAAATAAAAAGAGTTTCATACCAATATTCCAATATACTGAAAATAATTAATATATTTTCTTTTTTTGAAATTTGGTATGAAACTTTGTTACTAAGTATGGCTTTGTTGCACAAACCTATCTGTAAAGGCTTTTTCAGCGATATAATTTTCAAATGAAGAAGCCTACACACAAAATCTACCGCACAACCAATTGGCCCGCATATAACCGAGC
>NZ_JBPKBJ010000061.1:0-19232 GCF_051390655.1 Acinetobacter sp. P1(2025) | reverse complement strand
TTTGTTTAAGATGAGATGTAACTCATTGAAATGTGTCATCATATTCGTCGTCAGAAAACAAGTATTATGCCATTATTTCAATGAGTTATCTTTTTTTGTCGTGTACAAAGAAATCTTTATCACAAAACGTAATGACTCATGTCCATCTTGCACAAGCCTTAGCCCCAATTCTAAATAAAAATTATGATCTAAAATGGCTCTCCTTGTCGGCTAAAGTCGGGAGTTTGGAGGATAATAGCTTAGGAGGATGGTATAGCTATAGAATGACCAAAGCCGCACTGAATATGTTCATTAAAAATTTAAGTATTGAATGGGCACGTAAATCTTCAAATATTCTCGTGGCAAGTATTCATCCAGGAACAACGGATTCAGAATTATCTAAACCATTCCAACGCAATATTTCACCAGAAAAATTATATACTGCTGAGCAAACTGCCGATCGGTTAATCGCCGTGATGAACAACTTATCTAAACATCAGCATGGGAAATTATTAAATTGGGATGGGCAGTTGTTACCTTATTAATAAAATGCAACTAAACTTGAAAAGCAGCAACTAGCCCAGATTGATTTGTTAAACTATTTTTAAATTTTATCAAAGAGTGTGCTTGTGAGCGAAAATCAACCTTTCGACTTAGTGACAAATTACCAACCCGCGGGAGATCAACCACAGGCGATTGAAAAATTAGTCAAAGGAATTGAACAAGGTTTTCGCAATCAATTGTTGTTAGGGGTAACAGGTTCTGGAAAAACCTATACGATGGCAAATGTGATTGCTCAAATACAACGCCCAACCATCGTCATGGCACATAACAAAACCCTAGCAGCACAGCTTTATGGAGAATTTAAAGCCTTTTTTCCAAATAATGCGGTTGAGTACTTTGTAAGTTATTACGATTATTATCAACCTGAAGCTTATGTTCCTTCTTCAGATACGTTTATTGAAAAAGACTCAGCGATCAATGATCACATCGATCAGATGCGACTTTCTGCAACTCGTGCATTATTAGAACGCAGAGATGCAATTATTGTTGCTTCAGTATCGGCGATTTATGGTTTGGGTGATCCAAATGCTTATATGCAAATGCTATTGCATATCGTGCAAGGGGATCGCGTCAGCCGAGATGACATTATTCGTCGTCTAGTTGAAATGCAATACACACGCAACGAGTTAGAGTTTTTACGCGGTACTTATAGAATCCGTGGTGAAATTATTGATATTTTTCCTGCTGAATCTGATCAAGATGCCATTCGCGTTGAACTGTTTGATGATGAGGTTGACTCGATTCGATGGTTTGATCCTTTGACAGGTAAATTGGTGCGTAAAGTTCCTCGTGTAACAATCTATCCGAAAAGTCATTATGTAACACCAAAAGATCATCTAACCCGCGCGATTGATACGATTAAAGATGAATTAAAAGATCAGCTTAAATTTTTCAAAGACAATAATAAATTGCTCGAAGCTCAACGTATCGAGCAACGTACACGCTATGATTTAGAAATGATGCAACAGCTCGGTTATACCAACGGGATTGAGAATTACTCACGTCATCTTTCAGGTCGAGGAGCAGGTGAGGCACCACCCACCTTGTTTGATTATATTCCTGAAGATGCTTTGCTGATTATTGATGAATCGCATGTAACAGTTCCTCAAATTGGGGCGATGTACAAAGGAGACCGCTCGCGCAAAGAGAACTTAGTGAATTACGGTTTCCGTTTACCGAGTGCTTTGGATAACCGTCCTATGAAATTTGAAGAGTGGGAGCGCATTGTTCCGACGACGGTATTTGTCAGTGCAACACCAGCGCAATACGAGTTGGAAAAGTCAGAACAAATTGTTGAGCAGGTGGTTCGTCCTACTGGATTAATTGATCCTGAAATTGAAGTGCGTCCAGTGTTGACGCAAGTGGATGATGTTTTATCTGAGATTAACATCCGTAAACAAGTCAATGAACGTGTCCTTGTGACCACACTGACCAAGCGAATGGCTGAAGATTTAACTTCATATCTAAAAGAGTATGGTGTCAAGGTAGCTTATCTGCATTCTGATATTGATACGGTTGAGCGTGTAAAGATTATTCATGAATTACGCACAGGTGTGCATGATGTACTGGTTGGGATCAACTTGTTGCGTGAAGGTTTGGATATGCCAGAAGTCTCTTTAGTCGCTATTTTAGATGCGGATAAAGAAGGGTTCTTGCGTTCAGAACGGTCATTGATTCAAACCATTGGTCGTGCGGCTCGTAATGTGAAGGGTAAGGCAATTTTATATGCTGATCGCATTACAGATTCTATGCGTAAGGCTATGGATGAGACTGAGCGTCGTCGCAATAAGCAAATTGAGTTCAATGAGATTCACGGTATTACACCGCGCAGTGCTGTGCGACAAACTATTAAAGAAATTGATACTGGCGAAGTGCTCAGTGATGATGAAATCGATGAAAAAGTGCTTGAGCAAGCTCAGTCAATCAGTGCTGATGAGCAACACTTACTCTCTGATCCAAAGTTATTTGCAAAACACATTTCTAAATTGGAAAAGGAAATGTTGAAAGCATCGAAAGAGTTACAATTTGAGCAAGCAGCTCGATTACGTGATGAGATTGTTCGAATGAAAGCGCATATGTTGCAGTCATAATTGTGGAGATAAATCCTGTTAGATGATACATATCGCAACAGTTTTTGTTTATAAATTGGGCTATGTTACTAAGCTAACTATATGACTATTTATAACAAATTTCTGTTTTGAGGATTTCCCATGCCATTTATTAAAACTTTTCCAAAAGCGAGTTGGCGACTAGCTAAAATTGCAGTGGGTGGTATTGTTCTAACAGGTTTGGCTGCCGGCACAATTGCATATGCTCAAACAAAACCTTTAGCAACTGTTGATAAGGTGGAGTTGGATAAGTATTTGGGAGTATGGTACGAAGTTGCACGCAAACCTATGTTCTTTGAACGTAAATGTGCCTACAACGTTTCAGCGACTTATACACTTAACGAAAATGGCAATATTGTTGTTGATAATAAATGTTATGACAAAGATGGAAATTTACAGCAAAGTATAGGCGAAGCCTTTGTCGTAAATGCTCCATTTAACACAAAATTAAGTGTAAGTTTTTTACCAGAAGGTGTTCGATGGGTTCCTTTAGCACGAGGTGATTACTGGATTTTGAAATTGGATGAAGAATATCAAACAGTTTTAGTTGGTGAACCGAGACGTAAATATTTATGGGTATTATCTAGAACCCCTAATCCTAAAAAAGAAACCATCTTAGAATATTTAAACTATGCAAAATCTCTAGGTTTTGATGTTAGCGATGTAATTTTTCCCGACCATCGATAAATAAGTTATACTTATTCGAAACCATGCTTGCATGGTTTTTTTATTTTTATATAGTGGATAAGTCAAGTATTTATTAGGGCGTCTAATAACGCTGAGGTTCAAAATGTTTAAAGGAATAGCCTATTCTATTTTGGCTTCAGTAACGTTCGGTGTTTTATATTTTTATACTCAGTTTTTGGGTGCGCTCGATAGTGAGCAAACCTTTGGTTGGCGTATTATTGCGACATTACCTTTTTTAACTTTATTTATGTGGATGAGTGGCGATTTGGTTCATATCAAATCGATCTTTGAAAGAATATTAGCTAAGCCAAGTTTAATTCTATTATTAATAATTACTTCGATACTTACCTCAGCGCAACTTTGGTTGTTTTTATGGGGGCCTATGCATGGTCGGGGGTTACAAGTTTCTTTAGGTTATTTTCTGCTTCCTTTGGTTTTAGTGCTAGCAGGAAGTGTTCTTTATGGCGAAAAACTCTCAAAATTTCAGTGGGTTGCAGTTTTACTAGCTGTATTTGGGGTGGGGCATGAGGTTTGGCGACTGGGAAGTATTGCTTGGGAAACCGCATTTGTAGCGATAGGCTATGCCGCTTATTTTATTTTAAGAAAGCAGATACATACCGATAATTTGGGTGGTTTTTGGTGGGATTTATTGTTGATACTGCCAATTGCTATTTTGCTTACACATACAGGAGCAACACCTTATGTGAAGTTTTTAGAGTTTCCAAGTTTATTTTTTGTGGTTATTGGTCTAGGTTTACTTAGTGCAATTGGTCTGGGGAGTTACATTTTAGCTAGTCGATATTTGCCATTAATTATTTTTGGTCTATTGGGCTATTTAGAGCCTGTTTTGTTGGCGCTTGTGTCTTTATTACTTGGTGAAAAAATTGGTGCGGAAGAGTGGCTGACTTATATTCCTATTTGGTTGGCAGTATTGGTGCTAATTTTAGAAGGTACTTTACATCTCTTGGAGCAGAAACGACGTCAGAATCAACTTGAGGTCAACCTCAAGCACTACCCCAAACGTATAAAACCAAACGATGAAGTAGAATAACGAAGTAGGTGTAGTTGTTTTTTGGGAGCTGCGAAGATTATGAGTGAGTGAATTGATAAGAGTATTGCCTGAATAGAAATGATTTTCTAATAATCATAAAAATAATTATAGGTATTTTATGAATTTATAGTGAATTGGGACAAAATCTTAGCCCGATTAGCAGCTTTTGATTCAATATTGATGATAATTCTATTACAATTGTGGCGTTTTAAAATTCACGCCCAGTATATATAAATTAGAGGACGTAACTGTGAGCAAAGAAACTATCATTGCCTTACACGCAGAACACCAAGGTCGTTGGAAAAACCGTGAAGAAATCGCGGAACGCATGATTACCTTAATTGGTCAATTATACCGTGAGAAAAATATTGTTGTTTCTGTTTACGGTCGTTCTTTAATTAACCGTTCAGTGATCCAAATTTTAAAAACTCATCGTCGTACACGTATGTTAGACGTTGAGCTTTCAGTTGTTCACACCTTCCCAATCTTGGAAGCGTTGATGAAAGTTGAAAATATTGGTTCTGCAGAAGTTGATATCGGCAAACTTGCTGTTGAATATAAAAATCAAGGTGGTGATGTTGACGCTTTTGTTGCAAACGCTGTTTCTTCTATCCAAGGTAATTCAGAAGCTGCTGAGCCAAAAGATGTTGTGCTTTACGGTTTTGGTCGCATTGGTCGTATCTTAGCGCGTTTAATCATCAGTCAATCTGGTTTAGGTCGTGGCTTAAGTTTAAAAGCGATTGTTGTGCGTAAATCATCTGATGGTGACTTATCAAAACGTGCTTCTTTGTTACGTCGTGATTCAATTCACGGTACATTCGACGGCACAATCTCAGTTGATGAAGAAAACGAAGCAATCATTGCAAATGGTCAATTCATCAAAGTGATTTATGCATCAAGCCCAAGCGAAGTAGATTACACAGCTTACGGTATTGATAATGCTCTTCTTATCGACAACACAGGTAAATGGCGTGATGTTGATGGTTTAAGCCAACACTTACAATGCGCTGGCGTTGCTCGTGTTGTGTTGACTGCACCTGGTAAGGGTGACATGAAGAACGTTGTATTTGGTGTGAACCAAGCTGATATCTTAGATGAAGACAAAATCATCTCAGCAGCAAGCTGTACAACGAATGCAATTACACCTGTATTAAAAGTTTTAGATGACAAATACAAAGTATTAAATGGTCATGTTGAAACAGTTCACTCATTCACTAACGACCAGAACTTGATCGATAACTATCACAAAGCTGATCGTCGTGGTCGTGCAGCTACACTAAACATGGTTATTACTGAAACTGGTGCTGCTAAAGCTGTTGCTAAAGCATTACCAGCACTTAAAGGTAAATTAACTGGTAACTCAGTACGTGTACCTACACCAAACGTTTCTCTTGCGATCTTGAACTTAACGTTAGAGAAAGAAGTGGATCGTGAAGAAGTAAACGAATACATTCGTCAAATTTCGATCAACTCTAATCTACAAGGTCAAATTGGCTATACAAACTCAACTGAGGTTGTATCTAGTGACTTTATCGGTTCTCGTACTGCGGGTGTATTTGATGCGCAGGCAACAATCACTTCTGGTAACCGTTTAACTGCTTATGTTTGGTATGACAACGAAGTGGGTTATAGCTGTCAAGTTTTACGTATTGCTGAACAAATGTGTGGCGTGAGCTATGCAAAAGTTCCTGCTGAAACAAATGCATAATATTTGTTAGCAAAGCTATACAATAAAAGCCCAGTTTAGACTGGGCTTTTTAATTGACTCTACAGAATCTATGCAGATTAAAACATTAAAATAGACGAAAATAATCACAAAGGGATAGGATTAGTTAGGATTACTTCATTGTTGCAGTTTAGACGTTTATTGGCGATATTTGGTCTTATCATTGTTGCAAACCTATGTGGTGTTTATATTGCAATGTGGGTATTTAAACACTTCAATATTTATATGCCTTTAAAAGATCAAGATGTTGCGATTGATTTGCAAGAACCATTGCAAGTCCGTGTAAAAGTAAAAGATGCACTTAATGTAGATGTTGCTGGTCGAGTCAATGCAAAAATCCCAATAGATGAGCAGCTTAATGTTCCTTTAACACAAACACTTACACCAAGAGTTTATTTTGATAATCTCGTACCAATTAGTACAACTATTCCAGTTAAGGAAACGATCCAGGTAAATCAAAATTTACCAATTGATACCAAAGTTCAAGTTAAAATATTAGGTAATGATGTCACGTTGCCATTAAAAGGCACGATTCCATTAAAACTTGCTGTGCCGATAGATATCCAAGTTCCTTTACATCAAAAAGTTCATTTGAAATTTGATGCGCCTGTACGAACAGTGCTTAAAGAAAATCTAAATTTTCCTCTAAAAGCACAGCTTGATGCCAATATTCCAATTCAAGGAAAATTAAACGTACCGATTACTTCTGAGTTAAGTGCATCGGTAGATGTGAAAAATACACTTCCTGTAAAAATTGCAGACGGTGAGTTGAAAATTCCACTATCTACAATGTATTTAGATCGTGTGAAAACTCAACCTGTTGATGAGCCTGCATCACCTCATGACGTTAAAATAGGTGAGTAATGGATATCACCAAATCACTTAAAAGTTTATTGATCAGTTTTGTGATTCTCACTACATTAGTGGCGATTTTATTTTGGTTTTATCTGAATATTCAGGCATCTTTGATTGTATCGGCTGAACAAGCTGATATTCGATTGCCTGAATCTTTAGGAACTAAAATTCAGGTAGGGGAACATTTACGAGTTCGGTCTGAAGGTCAATTACAAACTACTTTAGATATTGATCGCACATTGCAATTGCCGTTAAAAGGAAAATATTTAGCTGATTTGAGTTTTGAAGTTGAAACACCAATTACGGTCAACATTAATTATCAAACGATGTTGAAAGTGGATGAGCTTATGCCTATTGAAACATCCACTAATTTAATTTATCAAAATAAATTATTGCCTAAATTTCCACTCAAATTGAATGTGCCAGTTAAGTTAGATATACCATTTGAATTAAAGCGGACATATACCATTCCAGTTAAAATTGTGTTTGATGGTCCCGTTCATTTTGGATTCGATGAATCGGTTACACTTCCTGTAAAACATCAATTTAAGCCAAGCTTTTATATGAATGATGCTATCAATATGAGTAATATTTCCTCATTCAACGCAATCATGTATAACTCAGTGCAAGACACAAAAGCGAATTTAGATATGAAAATGGATTTGCCATTGAAGAATGTAAAGCCTTAAAGGTAACAAAAAACTCTTTTTTAGCGTTTGATATGCATTTGCTGATTATTCTATTCGAGAAATTTATTAAAATGTGGCAAAATAGTCCGCTTTTAAGATTTTAGAGGATTGGCACATGCGCTTTGTTGATGAAGCAGTCATAACCGTAGAGGCTGGCGACGGTGGCAATGGCGTAGCCAGTTTTCGCCGTGAAAAATTTGTCCCTTTTGGTGGCCCTGATGGGGGCGATGGGGGACGTGGCGGAAGTATATATATTCAAGCCGATGATGATACCAGCACCCTAGTCGATTATCGTTACACGCGACGTTTCCGTGCTGAACGTGGTAAGAATGGTTCAGGTGCGAACTGTTCAGGTCGTGGTGGCGAAGACATTATTTTAAAAGTACCTGTTGGTACAACAATCGTAGATACCGAGTCAGGCGACATCATTGGTGATTTAGTTGCTGACGGTCAACGTGTAAAAGTGGCAAACGGTGGCGATGGTGGTTTGGGAAATACTCATTTCAAATCATCTACCAATCGTTCACCACGTAAATGTACACACGGGATCAAAGGTGAGTACCGTGAAGTTCGTTTAGAATTGAAAGTTTTAGCAGATGTAGGTTTACTCGGTATGCCGAATGCTGGTAAATCGACATTTATTCGTGCTGTAAGTGCAGCAAAACCAAAAGTTGCTGACTATCCATTTACAACGATGGTTCCAAATCTTGGTGTTGTAGATGCCGATCGTCATCGTTCATTTGTTATGGCTGATATTCCTGGATTAATCGAAGGTGCAGCTGAAGGTGCAGGGTTAGGGATTCGCTTCTTAAAGCACTTGGCACGTACACGTATTCTTCTGCATATTGTTGATGTACAACCAATTGATGGTTCAGATCCAGCTTATAATGCACGTGCAATTTTAGCTGAATTAGAAAAATTCTCTCCGACATTAGCAAAACTTCCGATTGTTCTTGTATTAAATAAACTTGATCAACTTCCTGAAGAATCGAGAGATGAGTGGTGTCAGCACATTCTAGATGAATTGCAGTGGACTGGTCCTGTATTTAAAACTTCTGGTTTGATGGCAGAAGGTACTAAGGAAGTTGTTTATTACTTAATGGATCAAATCGAGCAACAACGTGAGCGTGAAGTTGAAGATCCAGAGTACGCTGCAGAAATTAAAGCATTACGTGAACAGCTTGAAGCTGAAACGCGTGAACAAACCATCGCAGCAAAAGAAGCATATCGTGCTATGCGTAAAGCTCAGCGTGAAGCTGACTTGGACGATGATGAAGATTTTGATGATGATGAAGATGAAGGCGGCGTAGAAAGTATCTACGTTCGTGATTAGTGAACCGAGGATAAAATGATAGAAGTGGTCGATGGGCAACGTCAGCTCAATGCGTGTAAACGAATCGTTGTTAAAATCGGATCATCTCTACTCACTGCAAATGGTCAAGGTTTAGATCTGAATGCGATCTCCCACTGGGCGAAGCAAATTGCTGATCTACACAATGCCGGACACGAGATCATTCTCGTGTCTTCAGGAGCGGTTGCAGAAGGGATGGTACGCATGAAGCTTGCGAGTCGACCCACTGATCTACCCAGTCTGCAGGCTTGCGCTGCAATTGGTCAAATGGGACTGATTCATACATGGTCTAGCGTACTTGATCAGCATGGTATCCAAACTGCGCAAGTACTCCTTACACATGATGATCTAGCTGACAGACGTCGCTATTTAAACTCATGTGATGCTCTACAGAATTTAATCGATTGGCGAGTCATTCCTGTAATTAATGAGAATGATACGGTATCAACTGACGAAATTCGTTTTGGTGATAATGATACTTTAGCAGCAATGGTTGCGGGGCAAGTTCAGGCTGAATTGTTGATTATTTTGACTGATCAACAAGGGATGTTTGATTCAGATCCACGCAGTAATCCTAATGCTAAATTATTCTCATCTGTTCGTGCATTAGATGACACGCTGTTTGAAATGGCAGGCGGTGGTGGCGTACTTGGTCGTGGTGGTATGGTTACCAAGGTTCGCGCAGCTCGCCTTGCTGCAAAATCTGGTTGTCCAACTTTAATTGCCAGTGGTGAAAGTGAAAATGTACTTGCTCGTTTGATGGCGGGTGAAATGTTGGGCACTTTATTTACGACTGATAATGACCGTGTCACAGCACATCAGCAATGGTTGGCTGCGCATTTGCAAACAGCGGGTCGTTTAGTTATAGATGACGGTGCAGTTGAAGCGATCAAACTTAAACATCGTAGTTTGTTACCTGTAGGTGTCAAGGCGATAGAAGGGCATTTTGACCGCGGTGATGTAGTTGAATGTGTAGATAAGAGTGGTGCTAGAATTGCCGTTGGTCGTGTGAATTTTAGTTCGCGCTCAGCTGAAATGGTTAAGGGACTGTCTTCCGAAAAAGTCTACCAAGTACTTGGTGAAGCACGTTCACTAGAAATGATCCATCGTGATCACATGGCGATTTATTAATTTACTCTGCTGTATAAAAAAGCTCGCTTCAAGCGGGCCTTTTTTTATATTTGTTTAACATTCTTCCATATGTCATGGTCTTTAGAATCATCGACTTTTGGTAATGGCTTATCTTCGCCAACCATATAGGTAAAATCAGCAATAGATAGCATTTCTAAGTCTTCTTCACTGTTACCATACGCATAAATATGTTGATAATTAGAGAGATTATATTGATCCAATATACGTCGTTTCTTCTGCTCTCGACTACAATCTTCTGATTGATAAAAACCAGTTAAATGACCATTTTGTATTTCAGTTACTGTACAAATAAGTTCGATATTTAAAAATTTACAAACATATTTAAGGTATAAATCAATTGAAGCTGAAACCAGCACAATATGATCGCCACGTTGTTGATGTTTATGTAATTGTTTCATTAAATTTGAATCAAGTTTTTTAATTATTTTTTTTGCATAATCTTGCGATAGTTGATCTACAAAATCGACGGGAATATCTTTGAACATGCTTTGATAAAGTTTTGGTCTCATTGCATGTGCTGGATATAAATTTAAATAATAGGCTTGAATCCATGGCAGAATTTTCAAGCCATTTTTTACAATATGACGTTTTGAAAGGGTATAAAAGATAAACCCAGTAAAACTATCTTTGGGATATAAAGTCCCGTCAAAATCGAAGAGTGCAAGATTTATAGTTTGATTCTTTTTGCTTTTAGCATGCATTGCTCATAACGCCCGTTAACACGACTTGCAAACCAATTTGTATTGTAATCACGACTCAATTTAGGCCCTGAAATGACCACTTGAGGCATGACAGCATACATTGGTTCTTTGTTGGTTTTCTTTTGATAAAGTTTTTGAACAGCTAAGTAAGTTTGAGTATCTTCAAATTTTTTCTCTTTTTCTTTTTTCAGATCGGCACGAATTTGTCGTGGAGTTACCAATACATTATTTTGAGCAAAAACAGCAATTAATTCTTTTTCAGTTTGGCTTTGTGTAGATCTTACATCACCGTCTTTATTGTATAGGAGTAAGTCACCATCTAAACTAATTTCAGCTTCTGTTAATGCACCTAGCATTTTTTGGAAGGCAGCATTACGGCTCGAATACATTCCAGAGTTATAATCTGCAAATCGATAAATTGCTTCATCATAATCAGCAGGGTATTCCATTAAACGATGAATACCGTAGTATAGACCGCCATACTGAGTGTAAAGATCATTGCGTAACTCGGCTATGCCTCCAGCTTTACGTTTATGCTCTTTTGCATAATTGATATGTACTTGCATTGAGCCTAATGTGGTGATTGGATTTAACTTCTCACCAATGTCTTGCCCAACCAGTTTGGCTGCGCCTGTTAATGCACTCACATGATAATGTTGAGCCATGTAATCGAAAATTTCTCGATAGAGTAAGTCTAATTCGCGTTCAGTTTGTACTTTACGCATCTGGCTCATATAGTTGTTTTCTGGTGAAGGTTGGTTTTTGAGTACATCTTCAAAATAACCAGCGACTGTGCCACCAATTTTTTCGCCAAGTTTTGCTTCGAACTTTTCTTTTAGTCTTGAGTTAATTTCCTCAACCGCTTTTGCACCTAATCCAGGTACTGTAGGGTCAGCAACAAAGTTCGATTCTTGATCGACTACAGCGACAATACTACATACATTTTGCTTAGTTTTAGGAATGCTTAGCTCTTGCATAATATCGAAAATATCTTGAGACCAAGATTCACGATCATTTACACGTGCAGGAATGACCTTTCTGATTTGATCAGCCTCCATCTCAGGATCTTTGTCACTTGACCACCAAGCATTATCACCACAAGCGGCTAAGCTTATGCATGCAGTTAAGATGCTAATAGTCTTGAAAAAGGGACGAGTCGAAGTCGATTTATTCATAATCAGTGCAACACCGCATAAAAAGATGAGCTGAATGGGCGAATGAAGTATACTATGTTGATCAGAATTTGTAAGAAAATATATGTATATTGGTCCATATCAACTGTCAAATAATTTGATTGTCGCACCTATGGCGGGTGTAACCGATAGACCGTTCAGAACCTTATGTAAATACTTTGGTGCAGGTCATGCGGTTAGTGAAATGATGACAGCTGATAAAACGCTTCGCATGAGCAAAAAAAGTTTGTACAGAGCTAATTTTGACGGTGAACTTGCTCCAATTTCAGCACAAATAGCTGGCTCTGATCCAGAGCAACTTGCTGAGGCCGCACGATATCAGGTTGCGAATGGCGCGCAAATCGTTGACATTAATATGGGATGTCCTGCGAAAAAAGTATGTAATAAACTTGCGGGTTCGGCTTTACTGCAAGATGAAGATCTCGTAGCAAGGATTTTAGATGCTGTCGTTGCAGCAGTGGATGTGCCTGTAACTTTAAAAACACGCCTTGGCTTTTTAAATGGTGAGGAAAATATTCTTCGTGTCGCGAAGCGTGCCGAGGATGCAGGTATAGCAGCTTTAGCTTTACATGGTCGTACACGTGAAGATATGTATTTAAATACCGCTCGCTATGAATTAATTCGTGAAGTTAAAAAAAACATACATATTCCCTTGATTGCGAATGGCGATATCGATAGTCCTGAAAAGGCTAAATATGTCTTGGATTATACTGGTGCTGATGCTGTTATGATCGGGCGTGCAGCTCAGGGACGACCATGGATTTTTAGAGAAATCGCACATTATCTTGAGACAGGGGAACACTTGGCGGCCCCAGAAATTGTAGAAGTGAAACAAGTTTTAATGGGGCATTTAGCCGAACTATATCAATTTTATGGTGAATACTCTGGATGCCGCATAGCCCGTAAACATATTGCTTGGTATACGAAAGGTTTACGCTCTAGCAACGAATTTCGTCAAAACATGTATAAAGTTGAAAATACAGCTGATCAAGCCAAAGTGGTTGAGTCTTATTTTGACCAATTATTAGATCAAGGTCGACGCATGAGTGATGTACAGGTTGAGCAAGTAAATTTATTGGAAATAAAATAGAAATTTTTACTGTTTTTCTTTAAAAAATGCCTGTAATTCATATTACAGGCATTTTATTTTATTCTAGATGCGCAGTGATTTTCTTCAAAATCTGAAAAATCACATCGAACTCGCTTTGTAGTGGAGTACTTTTGCGAGTCACTAAAGCGAGTGTGCGGCTTGGGGCATCACCGATCGATTTGACAGCAATTTCTTCATTAAAGTGAATCATACTGTTCTTCAAAGCAATCTCAGGTAATAAAGTAAAACCTAAATCAGAAGACACCATTTCAACAAGCGTTGGTAGTGAACTCGCTTTTAAACGGTGATCATTTTTACGTTCGCCGACTGGGCAAGCACTCAGTGTATGATCACGTAAACAATGTCCTTCTTCTAAAAGCATGAGACGTGTTAAATCTAAATCATCTAATGAAGTTGCTTCAGCTGCATTCTTATCTTTTTTATTGTAAACAACAAATAAGTTTTCCTTAGCGATTTCAGCAACTTTTAAACCACGAGTATCGAATGGCAAAGCAAGAACGATCATATCTAAATTGCCGTGTTCTAATTTTTCGACAATTTTCTCACTTTGTGCTTCATGTAGATGAAGTTGTATTTTAGGAAGTTGACGATGAACTTCATCTAAAAGTTGCGTCAAGATAAAAGGTGCGATTGTAGGAATAATTCCAAGATGCAAATCACCTGTTAATGGTTCGCTCATTTCTCGGCTTAGGCGCATCAAATCTTGTGCATCAGCTAGTAATACACGCGCACGGGCAACAACCTGTTCACCTAGAGGAGTCAAACGGACGTTTTGACGATCACGCTCAACTAAGACGCCACCTAAAAGACGCTCCAATTCCATAATGCCACCCGATAATGTTGATTGGGTAACAAATGATCGACGAGCTGCTTCAGTAAAATGTAAAGTTTCTGACAACGTAACTAAATATGATAGCTGTCTTAATGAGGGTAATGCAGCCATAGTGTCCTAGTGTGATGATTTAAAGTGATGTGCAAACAAACCACTAAGTTGAGGAATGAAATGTGCAGGAATATCATGCCCCATTCCATGAATTAATTCAAACTTAGCACCAGAAATCGCTTTTGCAACCGCTTTCCCATGACTTGGCGGTAATAAGCGATCTTTTGAACCGTGTACCACTAATGTTGGTTGATTAATAGTCTTATTGAGTGGCAGCAATGAACCTGTACATAATATTGCTAAAAATTGTTGAAGTACACCCGCTGGGTAGAAACTACGACGATATAGTTTACGAATAGTCTGAATTGCTTCTACTTGGTTAACGTATCCAGGAGAGCCGATAATATGAAATACTTTTAAACTATGATTGACGATCGCATCTTCATCATGAGCTTCAGGTTTTCCAATTAAGCTAAAGAGCTGTTTCGGAAAAGGTGGTGGTAAAAACGGCTGATTATTACTTGTAAATAAAAGACCGATTTTCTCAACTTTTTCTGGATATTTAGCTGCTACGATTTGTGAAATCATGCCACCCATAGAGGCACCGATAATATAGGTTTTTTCTAAACCTAGCTGATCTATTAGCATAGCTACATCGTCAGCCATATCATAAAGCGTGTAGGGCGCACCTTCATTCGTTAATCCGACCATGAATCGACTCATGAGTTTCATGGTATTCAGCCGTTGTCCTTTATGACGAACTTTTGAAGATAAACCAATATCACGATTATCGAATCGGATAACACGAAATCCTTGATCAATTAGGGATTTGCAAAAAAAATCTGGCCAAAACAGCATTTGCGCGCCTAAACCCATCACCAACAAAATTGTTGGATGCTCAGGATTTCCCCCAACTTCAACATGTAACTCAATGCCATTACCCAAAGTAACTTTGGTTTCTTGCATAAATGGAGCATAAGGAGAGACATTAAATTGAAGTGCGCTGTTCATGGTATTCATTCCAAGTTGAATTGTTTTTATCTACTTTCGGGACAGAGTTTATTGGAACCCATTTCTCAATAAACTCTGTTATTTAAACCTTAAGCTTGAGCAGGAATCAAGTCCGGTACGAGTTTAGTTAAAGTTAAACGCTGTTTACCAGCAGTTGCACCTAATAAAACAAAACCTCTTAATGTCCCTTCAGCATCAGTTGCTTTAGCAAGCATACCATCATCAAACTCTTCAGTTTCCCAATTTACTTCAACATCAATTGGTGCAGGTAAAACAGTAAGAGGTGCAGCTGGTGTTTTTACCGCAACTGGCATAGCAGGGTAATGAACATTTGTGCTTTGACCACTTAAAGTTTTTGCTAATGCACGTGCTTGTTGCATGATTGGCATGACGTATGGAAGCAAAGTTCCATTTACTTCAGCACAGTCACCCACTGCATAGATGTCAGCTTGATTGGTCTCTAGTAGTGTATTTGTGATAATACCTCGACTAGTTTGAATATCGGCAGCTTTGGCTAAAGCAGTGTTTGGTTGTAAACCGATAGCAGAAAGAACAATATCTGCAACCAAAGTTTGTCCATTCGCCAAAGTCACAGCGTAGTCTTCACCATCATTAATTTTGGTAACTTTCTCAACTGTAGTTGAAAGTGCAAATTTAATCCCAGCTTCTTCTAAGTTGGTTTTAAATGCTTCAGCAACATGAGTTGGTAATAAGCGTCCAAGTGGTTGAGGTGCTAAATCAATGACCGTAACGTCATAGTTACTATGTAATAAGTCATTCGCAAATTCACAGCCAATCAATCCAGCTCCGAGAATCACTACGCGTTTGTCTTTGCGCTTTGCTAGATTTTCACGGAATACACTGTAGTCAACCAATGAGTTGACCACGTGAATATCTTCACTACCATCGCCCGCAATTGCTAAACGAATCGGATTTGCACCCACTGCAAGAACTAATTTTGAATAGGTTTGTTTGAAAATCTCACCATTTTTTTCTAACGTGATTTCATGGTTTTCAGGATGGATTTCTTTTACCAAAGTTGCCGCTTCAATACGCATATTGAGTTGGGCTGCCATTTTAGCAGCATCACCTAGAGCAATTTGTTCAGGTGCTTTATTACCTGCAAAAGCATTGGATAATGTTGGTTTAGCATAGTTTACCGCATCATCCGCGCAGATCATCATGAGTTCTTGTTCAGGACTCAGTTTACGGAATTCTCGTGCAACAGTATAACCAGCCATGCCTGATCCGATGATGACGATAGGATGCATTACATTCTCCAATTTTTTTAATTTAAAAATAAAACATAAGAAAAAAAGACCATGATGATCATGGTCTTTTAGTTCTATTTAGATTTCAACCATTTCAAAATCAGCTTTTGAAACGCCGCAATCTGGGCAAGTCCAATCATCTGGGATGTCTTCCCATTTTGTCCCTGCTGCAATGCCGTCTTGTGGCCAGCCTTCTGCTTCGTCATAAATCCAACCACAAACGATACATTGATATTTTTTCATGTGACTCTCCAAACTGATAGGTATGCTCAAATTGCCTTTCAGTAAAACTATTCCATAATGTCGTTACGATCGCTGCAATAGAACTAACTTGTGTTGATCGGGAGTTAGATTTTTACGCAGAACGACATTTAAGTAAAGTAAATGCAAGAGTTTAATCATTTATGTAAAAAGTGGTATGGCAATTTGGGCCGAAAGTCTTGTTATTTGGGCAATTACTCTAATTAATTTTATATCGAGGATTATGTTATTTACTGAAAATAATGAAACGTATAAGTTTGGTTTGAATAAAAAACATACATTTGAAAATCAGTTATGATGAATTATCACAATAATAAGGACGTTATATTTATGAAAACTCTGAGTTACAACATTAAAATTTATGCGACCCCTGAAAGAGTCTGGGACATATTATGGGGAGCTGAAACCTATAATGTTTGGACAAAATTCTTTTCTTGTGATTCCCAAATGAAGTCTGATTGGAAAGTGGGTGGTAAAACCTATTTTACTGATGGTGATGGAAATGGGATGGTATCGACAATAGAACGAATAGATGAGCCGAATGAAATTGTTTTCAAGCACCTCGGGATGATTAAAGATGGTCAAGAGGATTTTGATAGTGAGGATGTGAAAGCTTGGGCGGGCTCTTTGGAAAAATATTTGTTGGTTGATTACAATGGAGAAACGCAACTTCATGTAGAAGTCGATATTCAACCTGAATACGAAGAGATGATGAATAATGGCTTTGATCAAGGATTGGCGATGGTTAAACATTTAGCAGAAAAATGAGTCTAATTCGGCTTGGGTTTTTGTTCTAAATTTGCAAAGTATCAGTTTGAAAATTTGATAAAATCTTCATTTTTTTGAATTGTCTGGTTGAAACAATACGAAAATGGGTTGTGATCTGCTATTCTATGTCACTTCATTTTTTACTTAATCGAGGCAGAGATGACGCAACAAAACGCTCAATCGACTTCTGAACAGACACTTTCCGAAAACGATTTAATCGCACAGCGTCATGCCAAATTAAAGCAAATCCAAGATACTGCCAAACAAATTGGCAAAAGCCCTTGGCCAAACACATTTAAACGTGAGCACTATGCTGCTGATTTGCAAGAGCAATTTAAAGATTTAGATAAAGCGCAAATTGAAGGCGGTGAAAAGGTTTATGTAAAAGTTGCTGGTCGTGTCATGCTCAACCGTGGATCATTTATGGTGATTCAGGATATGACTGGTCGTATCCAACTTTATGTTGATCGTAAAGGTTTAGCTGCTGATATTTTAGAAACAATAAAAAGCTTAGACCTTGGCGATATTATTGCTGCAGAAGGTTATATTGGTCGTTCAGGTAAGGGTGACTTATATGTGCATCTTGAAGGTTTTGAATTACTAACCAAATCATTACGCCCATTACCAGATAAATTTCACGGTTTAACTGACACCGAGGCAAAATACCGTAAACGTTATTTAGATCTTATTGTCAACGAAGAAACAAGAAAAACATTTGAAATTCGTGCCAAAGTTGTTGCAGGTATTCGTGCATTTTTAACCAATGAGCGTTTCATGGAAGTTGAAACGCCAATGATGCATGTTATTCCTGGAGGTGCATCTGCAAAACCATTTGTAACACACCACAACGCTTTAGATATGGAACTTTATTTACGTATTGCGCCTGAGCTTTACTTAAAACGTTTAGTGGTAGGTGGTTTTGAACGTGTATTTGAAATCAACCGTAATTTCCGTAACGAAGGTGTTTCAACTCGTCACAACCCCGAATTTACGATGATTGAGTTCTACCAAGCATATGCTGATTATAAAGATCTGATGGCATTGACTGAGAATATGCTTGAGAAACTTGCAATCGATATCTTGGGTACAACAGATGTACCTTATGGTGAAGAAGTATATAGCTTTAAAGGTCCATTCAAGAAAATCTCAATGTTTGATGCGATTCTTGAACACAATCCAGATTTCACGCCTGAAAATGTAAATGACCGTGATTTCTTGGCTAAGTTTACTCAAGAAGTATTAAAAGAGCAGGTTAAGCCAGGCTTTGGTTTAGGTAAGTTACAAACCATCGTGTTTGAAGAAACAGTTGAAACTAAGCTGCGTCAGCCAACATTTATCACCGAATATCCTGCTGAAACCTCTCCACTTGCACGTCGTAATGATGATAATCCACATATTACTGATCGTTTCGAGTTTTTCATCGGTGGACGTGAGTTAGCAAATGGTTTCTCAGAATTAAATGATCCAATCGATCAAGCAGAGCGTTTCCAAGCCCAAGTTGCTGAGAAAGATGCTGGTGATGATGAGGCAATGCATTACGATGCGGACTTTATTGAAGCACTAGAATACGGTTTACCGCCAACAGCAGGTGAAGGTATTGGTATTGATCGTCTCGTTATGTTGTTTGCGAATGCCCCAAGTATTCGTGATGTACTTTTATTCCCGCATATGCGTCGTAAAGATTAAACATTTGACTGATTAATAAAGGAAGCCACTCTTAAGAGTGGCTTCTTTGTTTTCTGCGTTAAGAAATGTAATTAGACCTCTTGCAAAAATCATTTTTCAACCAACTCCATGTTGTAAATTGCAGCAATTAAATTCAGACGTAAACCCATGCGTTTACGCCTATTTCGATAACGTGTAGCCAGAAT